>NZ_CBFIIF010000046.1:0-16227 GCF_965662665.1 Congregibacter sp.
CCATAGGTTTCAAAAGTACGCCAGTCATCGCAATGCCTTTCCGTCAACGTAAAATAAGAGAGATACTACTGCGCAAAGATACGTGCCACTAAGTACTGAATCCAATGAAAACTATCTCGACCACGTTAAGAATAAGGCAGTTGTTGGTCTGCACAGCAGTTTTGCTGTCATCTTTTCCTGCTAAGGCAGAGAATGCCGACTGGTTGGTGGGTTGCTGGGAATCCTTTGAAAACTACAGCACAGAGGTCTGGGTGAAGAATCCCGACGGCTCATTACTGGGGTTTAGTGCATCGGTAGAAGATGCGGAGATAGCGTTCTATGAGTTGCTCTACATCCGTGAAGTAGGTGGCACGCTAACCTATACCGCGCATCCGTCAGGTCAAAGTCCCGCAGTGTTTGTCCTTAGCGAAGAGGATGAGCAGCGCGTGGTGTTTGAGAACCCCTCTCACGATTACCCGCAACGTATTTCCTATGAGCTGAACGATGCTGTGCTCACAGCGGAAATCTCCTTAATGAACGGAGATCGGCGCTTATCGTTCTCTCAGGAGCGCTGTGAGTAATTGGCTTTAGAACGGTCTCGACAGTGCTCTGAACTTGGAGCGGGTGATGGGAATCGAACCCACGTCATCAGCTTGGGAAGCTGAGGTTCTACCATTAAACTACACCCGCATTGCCGGACGCTCTGGAGTCTACATGCTGTCGCCATATCAAGTCACGATCGAAGCAAATAGGCAGCGCGAGAGTGAACTAGGGATTAAAAAATGGCAATGAGTGTTGGCGTGGTCCTTACCTGACGGTTCGTGAAGTTCGCTTAGAGGATTGTTATGTCCAGAGTAGTTAACCCACGAAGACAGCTTCTGGCAGCAGGGTTATCGCTGTATGTCGTTTTTCTTGTGGCGTCTTGCGGTAGCAAGGAATTCGTCGATGCGCAGCGTTATGTCCCTATTGATAACGCAATCACTCTAATGAAGAAGAGCCTTGCAGACCTGGATCGGCTTGAAGAAGTAGCGGACATCGACCACTCCCGCCTAGCGCACGATGCAGCTTCGCCAATGCCGCCCGCCAGAGTTCTGATGTTTTCGGATGTGGAGCTCGAAACTGAACTCATCAGTCTCAACCCCCTGTCCGCGCTTGATTTGCCCATTCGGATTCTGGCGTTCGAGGAGGAGTCGGAAAAACGAGCAGAATACGGCGCTACTATTTACAACTCTTTTGAGTATCTTCAGTCCCGATATCAGCTCGATCCCGTCGAGACAGATACGCTGCGTAATCGTTATGAGGATAACGTTGCCAGGGTGCGCGCGGGTCTTTCTCCCGAAAGTTTCCGCGGCTTCGCTGACGATGAGATGCCCGCCGATGGCATCATCACTATCGATAGCCCCTTTGATTTTGAAGAGACCGTTGAGCGGATAAATCGAGCCATAGATTCCCAAGGCGACACCGTGCGTTTTGGGGTGGTCGATTTTCAGGCGAACGCGTCCGAGCTTGGGCTGTCGATTCTGCCTTCGCGATTGATTTTGTTTGGCGGTCCCGGACCGGGGGGCAAGGCGATGGCCTCTGCTCCAACTCTGGGGCTTGATGCCTTCTGTCAAAAGTTCCTGATTTGGCAGGATGAGGAGGGCGTGACGCATCTGTCATTTAACGACCTCCTCGCTCTGGCGGAGCGACAGGGTGTTAGCAAGGCTACGGCGCTACGGGTGATAAACTTTCGACTGAAGAAAATCTTTGGCGATGCCCTGGCGGCAGAGTAGTGGTTATCAAAGAACCTGTAGGAGCAGCCGATGAGACGTAAGCACTACGAGCAGGAATTGCGAGGATTGCAGGCAGAGCTGGTTGCACTGCAGGAGTGGGTTAAGGATACCGCCCAGCGTGTCATCGTGATTTTTGAGGGGCGGGACGCTGCGGGCAAGGGTGGCTGTATTCGCGCACTCACGGAGCGCGTCAGTCCTCGTGTGTTTAGAGTCGTTGCGCTGCCAAAGCCGTCAGATCGGGAGAAAAGCCAAATCTACTTGCAGCGCTATATCAATCACTTTCCTGCGGCGGGCGAGATCGTGGTTTTTGATCGGAGCTGGTACAACCGTGCAGGCGTAGAACGGGTCATGGGGTTTTGCACTGAGCAGGAGTCTCAGCGATTTTTGCAGGAGTGCCCGAATTTCGAACGCAGTATGATTGTCGACAGCGGCGTGATTTTTCTGAAGTACTGGTTAGAGGTCAGCGAAGAAAAGCAGGAAAGACGTTTTCAGGACCGAATTGACGACCCTGTTAAGCAGTGGAAGCTGTCCCCTATGGATCTGCCGTCAAGACAGCGCTGGTTTGAGTACTCCCGAGCTCGGGACGACATGCTCAAAGCAACAGACACGGATTTTGCGCCGTGGAATATCATCAACTCCGATGACAAACGACGGGCACGGCTAAACATGATCCGGCATTTTTTGTCTCAAATGCCCTATGCAACCGAGGCTCGCCCTGCCATCGATTTACCGGCCAGAGATATGAGCGATGCTTATGATGATCGGGCGAGTATTGAGAGTAGACGCTGGGTAGAGGACAACTATAGCTAGTTCAGTTTGATCTCAATGGTGGTTTCCCCATCCAGCATAATGAGTGACTCATCAAAGTCCGGCTGGCCGAGAGTTCGCTGATAGTTGCTGAATCCGTAACCTTCGCTGGGTATACCCAGCATATTGGTATCCAGCAATCCGTTCGCGTTTTCGTCGTGATACACCTTTACCGCATAGGCGCCCGGCGCTAGATCTGAAAAAATCAGCCGAGCCTTTGGCCCTGTGACACTATCCTTAGCGGCCGCTACAGGATTCTGACTCTCTTCCCAGCCATTGGGGGAGTTAAACACCGCCACCATCATGGCTCCGCCGAGTCGTTCGATGCCTACGACATCGACAATGAGTTGATCGGCGTTAGCGGGCACTGTCAGCGCCAGACTCATGCCTAGAGTGGTGGAGATCCATAGATTTTGGAGTATCTTGCGCGGCATACGTGTATCTCCCGTTCTGTGCATAGAACAAGGGTAGTATGCAGCGAGCTCTGATGCACCTTTTATCCCCGACGCGTTTTCAGAAGCAACGCTGTTTAGCCCAAGGGTTACAATCGCGCTTTGACCTTCACTCGAAAATTCTTCTTGGCGTATTGGCTGGTGTGGCGCCTGGACTCTTTTTCGGGGAGAGCGCAGGGAGTCTGTCTGTGCTGGGATATCTAGGCGACGACGGTGCTAGTGCGCTCGGTCGATTCTCTCCTTCGCTAAATAGAGCAGGTGAGCTCACCCAGGCGGTCTGTGAGTTTTTGATTCTCGCGATAGTCTATGGGCACCAGGACCAGGCTCGGTCCTCGATGATCATGAGCCGCTTTTAAAGCCTCGGGGAGGTCCCCTCCAGACTGTACCTGCTCGTAGTGCCAGCCGAAGGCCGATGCCAGCTGATGCCAGTCGGGATTGCCAAACGCCAGATCCGTGTGCCGGCCAAATTCCTGTGCCTGCTTCCAGGCAATCAAGCCATAGGCGTGGTCTTCCCAGACCATCACGGTGATATTGCTGTTAAGCCGCTTTGCAGTCTCCATTTCCTGCACGTTCATGAGAAACCCCGCGTCGCCGCAGATACTGATGATGCTGCGATCGGGGTCGACCATAGACGCGCCAATGGCACCCGGGAGTGCAAAGCCCATGGAGCAAAAGCCGTTGGGTATAAGACAGGCATTGGGTGTCCGGCAGTGATAGTGACGAGCGATCCACATTTTGTGAGCGCCCACATCGGACAGAAGAAGACCGGCATCGCCATAGAGCTTTTCGACTTCGAAGAGTACTTTTTGCGGCTTGATGGGATTCGCGCTGTCATCTGCAGCGTGTTCGAAAAGCTCTTCGCGCATGTCTCTTCGCGTCGCGGCCTGCTGACTCGTGTCGAAGCTGGGGGCCGGACTATTTCGAAAGTCGTCTACCAAGGCGGCGATATTGTCAGCGATGTCGCCTACAAGTTCGCATTCGGGATTAAAGTGTTCATCGATTTCGGCGGGTAAAAAATCGATGCTTACCACCGGTTTACTACCCTCGGGATTCCAGAGGTGGGGGTGGTACTCGACCATATCGAAGCCGATGGCGATAACCAGGTCTGCTGCATCGATGGCGCAGGTCCCAATGTCCTTGCTGCCCAATCCAATGGTGTACAGGCATTCAGGCGTATCCGGATCTACGGCGCCTTTACCCATAAACGTGTTGAGTACGCCGATACCTGTGATTCCGACAAGTTCCCGTAACTCTTTGGACGCACGTTTTCGCACGCAGCCATTTCCTGCCAGAATCACGGGTCGTTTGGCTTGCCGGATACGCGCTGCAAATTCACCGACGGCGGCACTTGCGGCGACCGGACGTCGATAGCGAACCGGTGCAATAGGCGTAGCCGATGTGTCCCGCTTCGCGACGTCCTCGGGAAGTTCGATGAGCACCGCACCCGGCTTCTCTGTGCGCGCTACCCTTACGGCCTTGCGGATGATTTCGGGGATCGTGTCTTCGTGAATTACGGTCTCAGCCCACTTGGTGACCGGCTCGAACATTTTCACCACGTCCATGATCTGATGGGATTCTTTGTGTAGGCGCTTGGTACTTCCCTGGCCTGTGAGCACCAGCATGGGCGCGCGATCCATGTTCGCGTCCGCCACGCCTGTGATGAGATTCGTCGCTCCCGGGCCCAGGGTACTGAGGCAGGCGGAGGGTGTGCCGGTCAATCGTCCATAGACCTCGGCCATTAAGGCCGCGCCCTGCTCGTGACGACATAGAACAAAGCGAAGCGATGAAGAATTCTCCAGACTCATCATGAAGTCAGCGTTTTCTTCTCCGGGCACACCAAAAACGTACTCGATTTTTTCAGTTTCCAGGCACCGAACGAATAAGTCTGAAGCTTTCATTTAAGCGGGTCTCCCCTTGAGACTGTGGATGGGCTGCCTTCTTTACGGGCTTGGCGAGGTGGGCGGCGTAAGAGCGATCCCTGACAGTTCGGACAGGTCGTGTCGAAAGATACCGTGCAACTCTTACAATAAGTGCATTCATAGGAACAGATATAGGCTTCATCTTCGTGATCAAGGCGTTTTTGGCAATGTTCACAGGCCGTTTTCATCTCAAGCATCGTAGCTTCGCCTATACTTCGCAGATCAAATTGTGGAGGTAAGTCTCTTGCGAAATCAAATCAAAGTCACACATGTCGGTAGATATATCGGACTCGCATCTCTCTTACTGATGATGCTATCAGGCTCGGTTCGCGCGGACTCTCTCTATGTGGGGGCCGGTGCTTACTTTACCGATGTAGAGCTCACCGTAGGCGGAGAAGACGACATTACGCCGGCGGGATTTATTGGTTATCAATTTTTGGACAGCAACGTCCTTATGCTCTCGGCAGAGGTCGGATACCACGATCTGGGCTCCTGGTCAGGAACCCTCAATGAGACCGCATACTCGGTAGACGCCAGCGCGTTGACCCTTGCTGGCGTGGCCTATGTACCCCTGGGACCCTTTTTTGAGATCTACGCCAAGGCCGGCCTGGCGGCAGTGGAAGTGGAATCACGCTTTGCCGATATGCCCCGCACCGACGACGACACAGAGACATTCATTGGTGCCGGCGTTGCGTTGGACTTTTTTGACACCATTGATATCTATGCTGAGTATCTCCAGTTCGACAATCAGATTAATTCACAAATGGTCGGTGTCGGTATTCGCTTCGACTTTTTCTGAGTCGATGACTCGCTAAGCTCAAGAAGCCGACTGGAAGCGTGTAGTGAATCCCCTGGAGCTGTCCGCTGTTAGCAAGGTCTTTGCCGGACAGACGGTCCTCCATGAGTTGACTCTGGCGTTTCCCGAAGGACGGGTTACTGCAATCGTAGGTGCCAGCGGCTGCGGTAAGTCCACACTCCTCAAGATGTGTAACGGGCTATTGAGACCCGACGGTGGTGTGGTTAGTGCTTTTGGAGGGCCTCTGGACTATGCGCGCATCACAGATGTACGCCGCCGCATGGGCTATGCCGTTCAGGGCACGGGCCTTTTCCCCCATATGACTGCCGCCCACAATATTGCTATCGGCGGGCAGGTTGCGGGCTGGTCGCAGCAACAGATCGAGTCACGCAGGCTCGAATTACTCGAGCTCATGCATCTGGATCATGCGCTCTTGTCGCGCTACCCCCATGAACTCAGTGGCGGTCAGCAGCAGCGAGTGGGATTGGCCAGAGCAATGCTGTTGCGTCCTCAGGTTTTACTTCTCGATGAGCCTTTTGCCGCCATCGATCCCATCACTCGCTTTGGCATCCATCAACAGCTGCAGGAGCTCCTGGCGGCAGAGCCGATCACCGTATTGCTCGTTACCCACGATATGCGTGAGGCGATGTTGCTGGCTCAGCAGATCGTGGTTTTAGAGAAGGGGCAGGTACGGGTGAACGAGGCGACGAAAATGTTGCAGGAGCAATACGCCGATCTCGAACCCGAGGTTCTACTGCAGTCACTGATGCGTGAGGCCATCGAATGAGGCGGTATGGCACAGTGATGATGCTCTTGCTTGCCGTTGCGGTGATGCCCGCTGCTGCGCAGCGGCCTGTCGTCGTGGGATCCAAGACCTTCAGCGAGAGCCACGTTCTGGCCGAGATAGCGGCGCAGTACTTAGAAGCCAATGGTCAAACCGTAGAGCGCAAGCTTGGCCTGGGGGGAACGCTCATAAGCTACGAGGCTCTGGTGGCGGGAGAACTCGATATCTATCCCGAGTACACGGGTACCCTCAGCGGTGCTGTCTTTGACGATCTTGCAATGGATGGAGCGGGCCTGGCAGCCGCACTAGCCGGCGACGGCCTTGAGTTTTTTGTACCCCTTGGTTTTAACAATAGTTACGCCCTTGCTATGCCAGAGGCTCTGGCGAATGCTCGAAGTGTCACTCGAATCTCGGATTTGGCCGGGTATCCGGATCTAGCTATCGGACTCTCTCTCGAGTTTCTCAATCGAGGCGATGGCTGGCCAGCGCTCCAGCGTCGCTATCAACTGCCCCAGAACCCTACGGGCATTGAACATGCTTTGGCGTACCGCGCATTGGATGCGGGTCAACTGGATGTCGCAGACGCCTACACCACGGATGGGGACCTAGATCTCTATGGCCTGCGTCTGCTGAATGATGATCTGGGAGTGTTTCCAGCATACGACGCCGGCTATTTGATTCGGCAGGATTTGCCCGTCGCTGTGAGGCAACTGTTGACACGATTGGAAGCCGCCATCGACGAGCCGACTATGCGTGCCCTGAACCGTCGCGTTGCCAGCGACGGTGTCTCACCCGCCATGGCAGCCCGTGAGTTTCTCAGCGACCAGGCTTTGGTGGATAGCGACCTTGAACCTTTGGTAAATGAAAGCCGCATTGCTTACAACACGGGTGTGCACCTTAAGCTGACTGCAATTGCTGTGACCCTGGGATGTCTGGTGGCTATCCCGCTGGCCTTGCTTGTTTCACGCTCACCGCGTATCGCTGAAGGACTCCAGTACCTGGCAAGCTTGTTTCAGACCATCCCGGCTCTGGCTTTATTGGCATTGTTGATTCCAGTGTTGGGACTGGGTCAGACCACGGCTATCTTTGCGCTGTTTTTGTATTCGCTGCTGCCCATTGTGCGCAACACGCTCGCGGGACTTGCAAGCGTAGATCCTCTGCTTAAAGAAGTGGCTCAGAGTTTGGGTCTCACGCCCTCGCAGCAAATTTTGCGTATCGAACTCCCTTTGGCCACGCCAATGATTATCGCGGGAATCAAAACCGCCGCGATCATCAGTATTGGCACGGCGACGCTCGCTGCGTTTGTAGGCGCCGGTGGACTTGGTGGACCCATCATCACGGGACTGACCCTGAACAATAACCGGCTCATCCTCGAAGGCGCTATTCCAGCAGCGTGCCTGGCCATAGGGACCGAGCTGGGTTTTGGCCTGCTGGAGAGACGTTTCCTTCCGGCCCATTTGCGTCCGGTTTAGGCTGTCATGTTCTTCACCGCAAAAGCTGTTAGGATTTTTGCAGTGCTGCCGCTGCGGCAGATAATCCACTAGTCAGTAGACGTCGCCCAAAAAAAAAGAAAAACGCTTATCGACTCACATCATGCAGGCCAGGTTTTTCAAGCATTCGCCGGAGATGGTATTCGCGGAGCCAAGGTTCGCGGCAACCCTTGCCACGTGACTTTAATGGGTGAGCCTCCTGCAGAATCACCTGAGCCTGGTTCCTATACCCAGTGCTTGAGCTGGCGCATCAACGAAGACGTCTGTGCCGTGCGCTGTTGGTCTCCAGCAGATCGCGAGATAAAGCTTTGTGGGCACGGGCTTTTGTGCAGCGGTGCGGCGTGGCTAAGCCAGGGCAAAACATTAAGCGAACTGGATATGAACGGACTCAGAGCGGCATTTCACGCTGATGAGGACAGGTATTGGATTGGTCTTCCAACGATCAGCTGTGCCGCTCGTCCCGTTCCCCACTGGATTGCGGAGTTTTTTCCGGTGTTGCCCTGGCGGGCTGCAGAAGCGGGAGGTAACGATGGCTACCTCGTGCTTGAGTGGCCGGCAGATTTCGACTTACGCAGCTTGCCGGTGCCAGCTTACGCCCTGCATCGGCGAACCGGGCGCGCGCTGATCGTAACGTCTCGAGACACCGAGTCGGCTTCCGCAGATATACAAATGCGCTATTTTGCCCCCCAGCATGGTATGCCCGAAGACACGGCTACGGGTTCGGCGATGCGGGTGCTTGCAAGCTATTGGATGAATCGCGATCTGGATGATCAGCTGTGCGCATGGCAATGCTCGGACTCCGGAGGAGAGTTATACAGTCGTATCCGCGGCGAACTTACCTGGGTAGGTGGGCGAGTGATCGGAGGCGCGAAAAATGTCGATTGATTCCGTCGCCGCTCGTTATGTTGCAACACGCCAACATTTTCTCAGGATATGCGAGCCCCTGGAGATCGAGGACTACGGCCTTCAGGCTGCGGAGTTTGCCAGTCCTCCCAAGTGGCATCTTGCGCATACCTCATGGTTCTTTGAGACATTTCTTCTTAAGCCCTTTGTGCCGGGATATAAGCCAGTAGATTCATTATATGAAGTGCTGTTTAACTCCTATTACAACGGTATCGGAGCTCAGCATCCCCGAGGGCAGCGGGGCCTCTTATCGCGACCTTCCTTGGCCGATATTTTTGCCTATCGCGAGCACGTGGACAGGGCGATGTTGTTACTCCTCAACGCGGTCACCGGGCATGAGGATGAAGAAACGATTGTGGCTCGAACCGTGTTGGGGATTGAGCACGAACGTCAACATCAGGAACTGTTCTTTACGGATCTCAAGTGCTCCCTGGGAGTGAATCCGCTCTATCCCAGATACAGCGCTGGAGAGTTGGAAGAGCAGGGCGAGGTTAGTCCCGCGTGCTGGACAGCTTTTGAGGAAGGCTTGATAGAGATCGGCTATGCGGGGGATGGCTTCTGTTTTGACAACGAGCAGCCCCGACACCGCGCATACCTTGAAGCCTTTGAGGTCGCTAATCGATTAGTTACCAACAGTGAGTATCAGGCCTTTGTTAACGATGGAGGCTATGAGCGTCCGGAGCTCTGGTTGGCCGATGGCTGGGCTACGGTGCAACGAGAACAGTGGCGCAGCCCTCTGCATTGGGTCGACCATGACGATGAGCCTTTGGAGTTTACCTTGATGGGTCTGCAGCCCAGAATTCTGGCGAGGCCGGTTACGCATGTAAGTGGATATGAGGCGGATGCCTATGCGAGATGGGCCGAAGCTCGCTTGCCTACAGAAGTTGAGTGGGAGCACGTTGCTGCGATGGGGAAAGCCGAAGAGAGTGGCACTGCCATGGAAACGGCCGAAGGCTCGAGTGATGTATCGCCGTTATCCTGTCATCCGGGGCCCGCAGTGGGAGACGGACTTCAGCAGCTCTACGGTGCCTGTTGGCAGTGGACGCAGAGTGCCTACAGTCCCTATCCGGGATTCTCTGCGTCTGCGGGTGCTATTGGCGAGTACAACGGCAAGTTCATGAGCAATCAATGGGTGTTGCGCGGCGGTTCCTGCGTGACGCCCCCGAGTCAGGCTAGACCGACGTACCGCAATTTCTTTTACCCTCAGGATCGCTGGCAGTTCAGTGGGATCCGGCTTGCCCGATAGATTTCGACAAAGTAATCGAGACAGGAAAGCATCAACACTATGAATGAGTCCTTGGGCAATGTAAGTCGCGTTAGTTTTCGGGATGAGCATCCGTATTTAGGCGACGGCCGTGAGGAAATATTGGCCGGGCTTGGGTTGCCGCTAAAGAGCGTCAATCCTAAATGGTTTTACGATCAGCGAGGATCTGAGCTCTTTGAAGAGATTACCCGTCTTCCCGAGTATTACCCCACGCGGACCGAAATCCTCATTCTTGAAAAGAACCGTGAATCCATCGCTGCTATTTGCGGTCCTGATTGCATATTGATTGAACCGGGGAGTGGCTCCAGTGAGAAGGTACGCATTCTCCTTGATGCGATGCGGCCCGAAATGTACGTCCCCATCGATATTTCTGCGGCTTTTTTGCAGCTATCCGCTCAGGCTCTGGGCGACGAGTATCCCTGGCTGGATATCGCCGCGGTGTGCGCGGACTTCAACGGCGGCTGGGGCTTTTTGGATGAGTTGCCCGCGTCTCCGCGGGTGGTTTTCTACCCCGGCTCAACGATTGGCAACCTTGAGCCAGACCTGGCGCAGCGTTTTTTACGTGGACTTGGCGAGATGGTTGGTCCTGATGGGGGTGTGCTCATCGGTGTTGATACTCATAAGTCGACGGATCGCTTGAACGCGGCCTATAACGATAGCGCTGGGGTTACCGCGAAATTCAATCTGAACATCCTTCGTAGAATGAACGAATTGCTGGATGCCAACTTTGATGAGTCTAAGTTCAGGCATCATGCGTTTTACAACCAAGCGCAGCGACGTATTGAAATGCACCTTGTCAGCGATAGTGCTCAGCAGGTTGATCATGTCGGCGGGCACTTTGATTTTCGTGCCGGTGAGACGATTCACACAGAGTGTTCCTACAAGTACAGTCTGGAGGACTTTGCAGCCTTAGCCCATTCCGCGGGCTTGGCGATCGCAGAAACCTGGCAAGATGACGAGGCTCTCTTTAGCGTTCACTATCTTAGGGTTAGCTCCTAAGCAGAGAGTTGTCGGAATGCTGGCAGACGCTACCAGTGGCCTGTGCCAGGCTCGCCTTTGAAAGGCCCTGTGAGACGATCTGTAATCCAGCCGCCGTAGAACTCTCCCGGTTGAGGGCGCACGCGCTCTCCGTTTACAGCACACTGAACCCGCGATGGATAAAAGGACGCATGGCGATCAATCGCAGCGAAACTTTTTGACGGATTGGCGTAGAGCCAGGCAACGGGGTACCCCTTGGGATCATCAATTAGCGCAAAATAACTGGCCTGGCCCTTCCATTCGCAGAAGCTGTGATGTGCGATTTTTCGGAGCCGTGTCCAATCTATGTCGGCCTCGGGTATGTAGTACGTGGGCGGACTGGCGGTCTCCAGAACCCTGAGCGCGCTTTGGGTTTTGGCAATCGCTACGGCGCCGCTGCTGACCTCAACGAGTTCATCGCTGGACACCAGGATGGGAGGGCGAGGATAGTCCCATACAGACTCTTGATCGGGCCCGGGTGTGACGGCGAAGTCAGGGCGTTGTTTTCCCGTATGTTTCCACATCTCTATACTCTAGCGCTTTTGTGGCAGGGGAGCGATGTGTTGCGCAGGTCTGTCCTTCATCGGGTGCACGCTCACTGCCCAAGCACCATGCCTGCTGTCGCTGCTACTTCGACTAGAATGGCACAGTATGCAGTTGCGAGTTCCTGATCAAAAAGTCCCGGATACATGACGCCCGTCAATCAAGCTAGAAACGCTTTCTTTTCACGTTACACGGTGGTGCTGCTGAGCATTGTGCTCCTGGGCTTTGCACCATCGTTTTTCTTGCGTGTAGTGACAAAGAGCGCTCCCCTCCCTTTTTACCTGCACTTGCATGGGGCCTTGCTTACCGGCTGGTTTGCCTTGTTGTGCGGACAGGCCTTTTTGATTCGCACAGACAAGCTGGTGCTACACCAGCGTCTTGGTCGATTTTTTACAGCCTACGGCGTGGTAGTTGCCATAGCCGCTCTTATGGCGACCTTCAATTGGGTGGAACGAGAACTGGCGATGGGTGCAACTTTCGAATCCGATATGGCGGCCGTGAACCCTCTGCAAGCGTCGGGGATTTCGTTTCTGGACTTCGCTGCAGCACTGGTTTGTTTCAATATTGCGTCGGTGGTGGGGTTTTTGATGCTTCTGGCGTTAGCCGTGGTGTTTCGGCGCGAGGGGAGCCACCACAAGCGCTATGTTTTGTTTGCATCACTGTCGATTGTCACACCGGGAGTGGCGCGCATTTCGCGGATTGTTATGCAGACGGAGCTGGGTCCGATCATTCCCCTCGGTATAGCTGGCCTTGGGCTTGCTATCCTAATCTACGACTTTCGAAGTGCAGGACATCTGCACCCCGCGTCGCTCAGGGCGACCGTGATTCTATTCATCGTGAATGGGATTGCAGGGCTCGTCGCCCTGAGCCCCTATGGTGCGATGTTAGTAAAGGCGCTTGCTTAGAGAAATTACTGCTGGGTGAACTTCACCGGAAAGGTTGGAAGGTCGAGCATTGCCGCAACTGATGTTGAGCTCATGGGGTTACCCGTCGTGATTGCGATGGTGTCCAGTCTGCTTTACTTAGGCGGCGCGGGATAGTCCTGCATTGGGTCCCGAGGCCATTTTAAGGCGTAGCTTTTTGAACCAGGAAAGACGGTCCGTAAACAATACGCCATCGAGATGATCAAGCTCATGTTGAACACACACCGCATGGAGCCCGTCTACGTCGAACTCTTTGACCTCGCCATTGATATCCTGAGCGCGAACCTTCAATCGAGTGCAGCGAACCACATTACCTTCAATACCAGGTACGGATAAACAGCTCTCCTGCACATAGCGAGATTTTGATTTAGAGAGAATCTCGGGGTTGATGTAGAGCCTCTCGCCGAAGTCGTCATCCGGTACGTGTACCAGGATGATTCGCTTGAAAATGCCTGCCTGCGGCGCAGAAAGTCCGATGCCTTTGGTGGCTCTCAGGGTGTCGAACAAATCGCGGGTCTGCTCTTTGAGAGCATCGTCAAACTCAGCTACGCGCTCGGACTGCTCTCTCAGTCGTTCGTCGGGAATTTCAATGATATCCAGCACAGCCATCTAAACGGCGTGCTCCGTTGCGTTGCTTGGCAATTCGAACGATCGTTCTCTCAGGAGAGGGGCAATCAGAAACAGGGTGACCACAAGTAGTGCTATCTCGATGCCATAGACCGTCATGTATCCACTAGCGCTTGCACTGCTGGAGCCAGCGGTCAATGAGCCTGCTTCGAGGGCATTCACTGTGTCGCGAATAATGCCACTCAGCGCCACGCCGATACCTGCGGCCGTTGCCTGCACTGCGCCCCAGGCGCCCAGAGCCAGCCCGGCCTGCTCCCGGGGAGCTCGGTTCATGGTAGATGTGAGTGTTCCGTGGCCAAATAGCGCCCCGCCAAAGCCCACCAGGAAGTTGCCTACAACAAACAGCCAGGGATTAAGCAGTGGGGCAGCAGTGATGACCAGCGCAAATGCCGGAACACCAATAAAAGCACCGATGCGTGTAGCCACATAGGGGTCCATGCCATCACTGATGGCTTTGGACGCAGCACCGAATCCCGCAAGTCCCCCTACCGCAAAGAGAGCCGTAAGCAAGGTCGTGGTGCTCACAGAAAGATTGAGCACGTGGCCACCGAAGGGCTCAAGCAGTATGTCTGCCATACCAAAAGCCATGGTGCCCATGCCGATGATGGCGAGCCGACGAATCGTATGTTCCCCTTCACAGAACTTTTGCCACGCGTCTCGAAAGCTGGGATCTGGTGCGGGGGCGGCATTGCCCCGGTTCGGCCGCCGTGCCTCTTGCTTCCATACTGCGGTGACATTGAGGATCAGGGTCAGTAGTGCGGCGCTTTGAATCACCCTGACTAAGCGGCCGGGGCTGAAGTCCATGAGTACCGTGCCAAAAATCAGGGCGCTGACCATCATGCCCAGCAACAGCATGACGTACATAAGGCCGACGACCCGGGGATGGGACTCTTCAGGCGTAAGGTCAGTAGCGAGCGCCAGTCCAGCGGTCTGCACCGTGTGGATACCGGCCCCTACCAACAGGAAGGATGCTGCCGCTGTGATCTGCCCTACCCATGGTGAGACATTGCCTGACATGCCTTCTCCGGCCAGAACCAGAAGCGCAAAGGGCATGATGGAAAAACCACCGAACTGTGCCAGGGAGCCTTTCCACACGAAAGGCACACGCCGCCAACCGAGGGCGCTCTGATGATTGTCTGAGCGAAAACCGATGAGCGCACGAAGGGGGGCGAAAACCAGCGGCATGGCGAGCATGACGCCGACGATAGATGCAGGAACGTTGAGTTCCACAATCATCACTCGATTGAGGGTGCCCACCAAAAGCACCATCGCCATACCGACGGATACTTGAAAGAGAGAAAGACGAAGAAGCCTACTGAGAGGTAGATCAGGTGTTGCAACGTCCGCGAAAGGCATGAACCGGGTCCCTGCAGAGGACCACATAGCGATAAGCTTTCGATCGAGACGATTCACGTTTTGAGTCTGTCCAGAAACAGGTCGGGGCGACTATTGTCGCCCCGTGCGGTTCGCATAAAACCTGTTCGCTGGCCTTAGCCGCCGAAGAAGGCTGGGAACCAGGTTGTGTTTTCCAACACTGCAAAATGCACAGTGAAGGCAATCAAGGCTACGCCGCCAAGCATCGCCGGGATTCCAACAGTGGGATTAACCACAGTCCAGAGTTTTCCGTTGTTCATGCTTAGCTCCTTAGCCCAACCAGGGGGTTAGTGTATAAACGAGGGCATGCGCGACGAGCGAAATTACAAAGAACACGCGCGTACCATCAATGATGTACTTATGTACCTCTTCTGATTCCCTAATGGTCAAGCCAGTGGGGAATACCTTTTCTCCATTTTCCACGATTAGCTACTCCGTTACCTATCACAGTGATGGCGGGATCATTGCGACATTGGCAACTCTTCCCGTATAGATCAGCCTAGGAAGTCGTTCATTTCTTGTCAAGGTTATTTACCATATATATGTGTAAACTTTAGTTTACACATTGACTTTGGCGGGTAGCTTAAGTTTGGTCGGTTGTTGTTTGGGTTGCGGTGGCTAGCGCCTCGAGGCGGACGGTCGCGGATGGTTAAATGGAGCGAGTTGTAAGACTGCTTCCGGCCAGAAGCGGAAAGAGACTCGCTACTGGATCATCGCCTCAAGTGCATCACTAAGCTGCTCTGCTTTGGCATCGGCAGTCTTTAGCTCTCCTTGATGAAAAATCACGAAGGTAGCCATTATTCTTATTGCTGCTGCTAACTCCGGGTTGTCCCTAATCTTGCGGAAATATTCGTCGCTTGGTACCGAGACATAAGGTGCTAACCCATTAGACGCGCCAATTCCGATCACGTCCCGACGAATCTCAAGCAGCTTATCGGTCTGAGTTACGACCGATTCCTGAAGGTTGTGGTAGGCCTGAATTTCTCTGACAACACTGGCATCACGAATAACCTTCATTTCGCCCGCGCCTACCAGAGTATCGTAGGTGGAGGTGCTTGGCGTGGGGTGGTACCCAATGACGATATCCGACCAAAGGCGCTTAAGCTGCTTAACGTTCTCAGCAGCGAGTTTCGAAGCCTCGAAGCTGTATTCAGCGAGATCGGTTTCTCTACGTCGCCATGCAAAGTCGATTGGCGGTAAACCAGCGCCAACCAAGGATGCGTTAGCTGCGCTTACTCGGAACTCGTCAGAAGCAATACTGCTGCTGTACTCAGCGCGATCACGCTCGATATCGGCAATGAACCCTTTGATAATTTGACGTTCCCTTGCGAGGTCGGACCGTGTCGCAGCCCATTCCGTAATCTGGAAGGCCATCAAGATTCCGATCACTACAATCAGAAAGTCTATACCGACGGCGAACCAATTCTGTGCGCGCACGTGTTCCGATATTCTGCTGGGAATCAACTAACGTTACTCGTCTGAACTTGGAGTAAACCAAGATTACACCAAGGTGACGGAAAGTTGCCTTCGATTCGTTCGAAGCCGCTTGATGCTTCATAGTCTTAAGGTATCAATGT
>NZ_CBFIIF010000047.1:0-14283 GCF_965662665.1 Congregibacter sp.
CGTACGTTTTCAAAGGTCACCATGCGGGTAGGTTGTGCGTTCCAGCCCATTTTTTCTTCTTTCTTGCCGTAGGTGATCCCTTCGGCATTTGCCGGTATCAATAGTGCGGAAACCCCTTTGGGGCCAGCCTCACCGGTGCGCAGCATGACCACCAGAACATCGGTTTCGCCGGCTCCGGAGATAAACACCTTGCTACCGTTAACAACATAGTCATCGTCTTCTTTGTCTGCTCGGGTACGCAAAGACGCCGCATCCGAGCCGGCGCCTGGCTCGGTCAGACAATAGGAGGCGAGAGTCCTGCCCATGACCAGGTCCGGGCACCACTGTTCGATGACCTCAGATGTGCAGTAACGGCCAATCATGCTGGTAGCCATGTTGTGGATCGTCAAAAAGGCAGCAGTCGTGGTGCAGCCCCGTGCGAGTTCCTCAACGATCAAACTGGCGTCCAGGCGTGATAGCGCGAGACCCCCCGCTTCCTCTGGCGTGTACATACCCATGAAGCCCAGCTCGCCCGCCGCCGCGAGGGCGTCCTTGGGAAAGATGGACTCCGCGTCCCAGAGAGCCGCGTTCGGGGCCAGAACGCCATCGGAGAAAGCTCGAGCGCTATCAACAAAGGCCTGCTGCTCATCACTCAGAGAAAAGTCCATAGGGTTGTCCTAACGCAGATTGATGCTCATATTCGGCTGTTTGCCGGACTCAGGCTCGGAGTAACTCCAGCGGGCGGTCACCGTTTTCGTCTCGGTGTAGAAACGCACCGCCTGCTTACCGTAGGGGTGCAAGTCACCGCGAAAGGAGCCGCGCCAACCCGTAAAGGAGAAGAACGGCAGCGGTACGGGAATTGGGATGTTGATACCCACCTGACCGACTGCAACTTCGTGCTGATACTTACGTGCCGCGCCACCGGAACTGGTGAAGATAGAGGTGCCATTACCCATGGGGTTGGCATTGATAACGGCCAAGGCTTCGTCCAAAGACTCAAGTTCCATGCAGCACAAAACCGGTCCGAAGATTTCTTCTTTGTAGATAGTCATGTCGGGCGTAACGCCGGTGAACATCGTGGGACCGACCCAGTTGCCATTGGGCATCCCCTCGACGCTGCAGTCGGAGCCATCCAGAATACAGTTAGCCTCTGCCTTGCCCTTGGCAATCAGATCAAGAACCCGTGCGTGAGCCGGTTTGGAAATGATAGGTCCGTAAGCAGCACCCGCATCATCCCAGGCACCGGGTCGCACTTTCTCCAAGCGCTCCTTAAGCTCAGGAATCCAATTGGCGGCCTCACCCACGAATACAGCGACCGAAATAGCCATGCAGCGCTGCCCAGCAGCGCCCACCGAGGCGCCCACCAGGGCGTTCAGCACGCCGTTCTTATCCGCGTCGGGCATGATCACCATGTGGTTCTTTGCACCCATCATGCACTGCACGCGCTTACCGGCTGCCGTTGCCGTACTGTAGACGTGCTCGCCCACGCGAGACGAGCCCACGAAGGATACCGCCAGGGTATCGGGATGATTCAGCAATTGGTCAACCTGCTCCGCACCACCGTGCACCATATTAAGAACACCCTTGGGCGCGCCCGCCTCGATGAACAACTCCACGAGGCGCACTGGCGTCATGGGCACCTGCTCCGATGGCTTGAGTACAAAGGTGTTGCCACAGGCGATTGCCATGGGAAACATCCATAGGGGCAACATGGCCGGAAAGTTGAACGGCGTGATTCCCAGGCAAACGCCCAGAGGCTGCATGTAGCTGTAACTATCGATACCTCCAGCAACGTTCTCTGCAGTCTCGCCCATCATCATTGAGGCGATATTGGCAGCCTGTTCCACTACTTCGATGCCGCGCCAAACATCGCCCTTGGCATCTTCAAAGGTCTTGCCCGTGTCTCTTGCGAGAATTTCACCGAGCTCGTCATGATGCTCCTTTAGCAGCGCCTGATAACGGAGCATCAAACGCGCTCGCTCTGAGATAGGCACTTCGCGCCAGCTTTGAAAAGCTTCCTTGGCACTAGCGACGGCAAAGTCCACTTCTTTGGCCGTCGCGAAAGTCACTTCGGCGAGCACCTCCTGCGTAGCGGGACTGGTGACAGGCAGGGTCTGGTCGCTGCTGCCGTGCATAAACTCACCGTTGATATACAGGGGTATTGTGCGGCTCATGAAGAAAACTCCTAAAACTTGTATTAGTCAGCAGTACTCAATGTAGCAGGGCAGCAGGCATTCGAGTAGCGACGAAATCTGCAAAACCATGGATAATATTAAGATTACAGATCCTCAGAGACACAGCCGTGAGCAATCCCTCCAACTGGCCCCTCTCGCCTAGCGCATCGCGTATCCTGACGCCGAAGTTTCTCCTCGATGCCCTACGCAGTCACCCTCTCACGTCCGGATGCTATCCCACGGCTATGGGCTACTACCCCCGCGCACACAAGCACGCTATGCGCCGAACAGCGCCAGATGACAACCTGCTGTTGTTTTGCACCGAAGGACGAGGCTCGGTACACACGAGGGCGGGAGAAATTTCTGTGCGCAGTGGAGACACCGTGGTGCTTCCCCGAGAATTGGTTCATCACTATGCCGCCGATGCACAAACACCATGGACGTTATATTGGGTGCACTTTGAGGGCACCGATGCGGATGATTTTATCGGGCATCTGTTGAGCGAAGACGACTACTGCATTCACAGCGGTGTGGAACCTTCTCTACTGACGGGCTTTGAGCAATTGCTGACCGTGGGCAGCACCGGCTACAGTCTCGATGCCTATATTGGCGCGGCGAATCGGCTGCGCCACCTTCTCGCAGAGTTTGCGCTGTGCCGCGACCGACAGCGAAGCCAGAACATGGGAAAAATGCGCCTCTCCGAATTGCAATCGTTTATGCGTGAACGCGTGAGCAGCTCTCTCTCGCTCCAGGAACTCGCAGCATTCACAGGGCTGACACCCCAACACTTCGCTACGCGCTACAAGAAGGAAACCGGTTACTCGCCCATGCGTCACTTTCTTCACATGAAAATGGAGGCTGCCTGTCGCTTACTGGACAGTACCCAGCACAGTGTAAAAGTCATTGCCGCCAAGCTCGGATATCCGGACCCTCTGTATTTCTCGCGAATGTTCCGACAGACGGTCGGGCTTTCACCGTCTCAATACCGTGAATCCCAGCGCGGCTAACAGGCTTGTGCATCGCATTCGCAGAACACTGTTGCTACCATCACAACGGTTCGCATCGAACACAGACAGGAATGACATGAACAAGACTATCCGCGGTTATTTACTCTTTCCTTTACTGGGAGTACTGAGCTCCCTCGTCGCCTGCAGCGGTGCCGAGGTTCTTCCGGGCCCGACAGATCTCTTGGTAGCCACGGGATACAGCCAATATGGCTGGCGCAGTGAGCCCCTCTCCCCTACCGCTTATTCGAAAGACAAGCTTTACCAGGCCGACCCTGCAATTCGTAGCGCTATCGAAGAGCGTATGAAAGAACTGGGTTACAGCCTGGTCTCCAAAGCTGAGGCGGAATTTCTGATTGACTACGTTGCAGCCGCCGGCGTCAACGAAGGCCTGCTCGAGAGCACTTCCTCAAACGTCACTCCATACCCTACTGCCACCATTGGTCGGCAGATAGATGGTGCCTCTGTGGACAACGCCTATGCTCTCGGTGGCGCTAAGCAAACAGGCAACTTGATGATCGTATTCCTGGATAACGCGACAACCGATCTGTTGTGGCAGGTGCGCGTTAGTTCGCTGATTCAGGATGCCAACAAGGTAGATGAGGGGGCTGTGCGCAAGACTATCCGTCAGGGCCTATCGACGCTGCCCGAGGCGCCCTAAGCGTCGGTCTCACTCTCTTCGCTCTCCAAGTAGCGAAGAGCAGCCAGAGCCTCGGACACATCCCTGTCCTGGGCATATACCGACTTCGCCAAGCGATCGCGCAAAGTTTCGCGGTCAGCTAGCCCGGTCTTCTGCAACATCAGAAGCACATTACCCACTTCGCTTAACTGCACGATACCCACTCCGGCAAAATGCTCGCGGGCGGCTTCGACAATGCCCACCAGCTCGTCGCCGGACTCAGGCAGGGTGTTAACTGCTATCGCACCAGTCTCATGCAAACGCCGAGCAAGCGTGGCAAAGAACAGTTCATCCTGTAAAGCGGACGGCGCGCTGCGATCGTCGAAGAGATCACAGAGCACCAAATCGTATTGAGCACGGTCGCGCCCGAGAAAATCCACCGCGTCCCCTACATGAATCAACTGCTCGGGTGGCAATGCGAAGTGTTCCCTCGCTGCATGCAGCATTTCGCCGCTTATCTCGACGCCAGTTACACGCGGCGGCGTCTGCCAGGCACGAAAATGGCGGAGAAAACCGCCACCACCGCTACCCAGATCGAGCACCGAAGAAACACGCGGTGGAAGCAAAGTCGCCAGCATCATTGCCCGATGATTGGGGAGCACCAGCGTCGAGGGGTCATCAATAAACATCGCGGTCTGTATTGCCTGAGGGCTGCTGCACAACCAGCGATACCCCTGTGCCTCATACAAACGGCATCCCGATACATCGCAGGGCAATTCAAATTCAGCTGTAGTGCGAAGTAGTAGTTCCGAGAAGCTGCTCACGCGAACATGCGCTCAGGATTCATAGACCTCGGGATTGACGCAGTTCGGCATGCGCTCACCCGCGAGTGCTGCCAACAGGTTCGCCGCCGCCATGTCGGCCATTTTTTCCCGGGTCGCAAGCGTTGCGCTGCCAATATGTGGCGTCGCCACCACGTTGGGTAGACTGAGCAGAGGGTGGTCTTCGGGGACTGGCTCGCGCTCGAACACATCCAGCCCTGCGGCAGCGAGTCGATCATGACTCAGCGCGTCCGCCAAGGCCTGCTCATCAACGATACCGCCGCGAGCGGTGTTGACAAGCACAGCGTCGCGCTTCATCAAGCCCAGACGCCGTGCATCAATAAGATTGCGAGTCTCCTCGCCAAGGGCAACATTGATGCTCACAAAATCACTGCTTGCCAGTAGGTCGTCCAACTCGACGGCTTCGACTCCCGGCACAGCACGGGGGCTGCGATTCCAGGCGATCACTTTCATCCCAAAACCCGCTGCGCGTCGGGCAACGGCCTGCCCTACCTCACCAAGGCCAACAATACCCAGGGTAGAACCCGCAACGTCTTTGCCGGTAAAGAACTCGGGAGACCAGGCATTTTCGGCACGCCAATGCCCACCGCGAACAAAACGGTCGGCTTCTACCAGCCGCCGCGCAGCCGCCAGCATCAAGGCAAAACTTGCATCCGCAGTAGTCTCAACCAGTACCCCTGGCGTATTACCTACACAAATGCCTCGGGCGGTGGCAGCTGTCACATCAATGTGATCGACTCCCACGGACATAGATGCGATGAACCGCAGCTGCGGGTGCGCATCGAGAAGAGCCTCGTCGACACGATCAGTAAGCAGGCACAGTAAACCCTCGCAGTCAGCGAGCTCATCTTTGAGACCTGCGGCGGGGAGGAGACCAGGGCCCATCCAGACGTTCATGTCGCAATGATCCGGGAGCTGATGAATCTGCTCTCCGGGAAGCTGATGTGTTACGAGTACTTTTGGCATAAGGCCACTTTATATCAGCTACGCTACAACAAAAAGCACCCTGTACAACCGGGGAACACTTTGACCTTTATAGCGTCCAAGTTAGATCAAGGATTGAAGGTATGAACATGACAGCAAGCATATTAAATGGCGATCTCACCCGCCGCACCGCGGTGGATAGCAACGTCCTGGACTGGGAAGAAAGCCCCGGCGGCGAAGTGTTGCGCAAGCGTCTTCACCGGGTCGGTCCCGCGGAGAGCGGCCAGGTAACATCGCTGGTGCGTTATCAAGCGGGTAGCCAGTTCCCCGCTCATCCCCACCCCGAAGGCGAGGAAATACTGGTCCTTGATGGCGTGTTCTCCGATGAACACGGTGACTGGCCCGCGGGCACCTACCTACTCAACCCTGAAGGCTTTAAACATGCGCCCTTTTCCCGCGAGGGGTGCCTGCTGTTTGTGAAGCTTCGTCAATTTCCCGGTGAGACTCGCAAGCATATAGCGCTGGACACAGAGGCCTCGGACTGGAGATCAAGCGTACGTCCCGGAGTGTCCTGGAAAAAGCTCTACGCCCAGGAGTCCTTCAGCGACCATATGCGCCTTGAACGCTGGGAGACACCCGGAGACATTGGCACACTGAACTTCCCCCAGGGTGCGGAGATCTTTGTGCTTAGGGGCGCGTTTTCTGACGAGCACGGCCAATACCCGGTTCACAGCTGGCTGCGCCTACCCCCGGGAAGCTCCCTCGGCCCCCAGGGTAAAGAACCCTGTGAGCTCTATATCAAAGAAGGCGGATTCCCGTATCTGCGTGAAGCCTAAAGGGTAAGACCGCCGTCTACGACGATACACTCACCATTGGTGTAGCTACTCGCGTCTGACACGAGATAAAGCACCGTCCCCGCCATTTCTTCGGGCTCAGCGTGACGGCCCATGGGAATCTTTTCCATGGCCGCCTTGTAAATGTCATCGTGCTCAAAGAGTGCGCCAGCGAATTTAGTCTTGGTGAGCCCGGGAAGGAGCGCATTGCAGCGAATACCCAAGGGCGCGCATTCTTTTGCAAAGGACTTCGTCATGCTCACTACCGCGGCCTTGGTGATGGAATAGATTCCCTGCATCGGCCCTGGCTGGAGCGCATTGATCGATGCTGTATTCACGATGGCGCCGCCACCGTTCTCACGCATCAGTTTTCCCGCTTCGACGGACATGAAAAAGTAGCCGCGGATGTTCACTTCGACGGTCTTATTAAAAGCGCCGAGGTCTGTATCCAGGACATGTCCAAAGTAGGGATTGGTTGCCGCATTGTTCACGCAAATATCGAGGCGGCCGTGACTGGCGCGAATATGCTCGAAAATAGCAGTAATGTCTTCCATGCGACCCACGTGACAGGGAAAGGCCTCTGCCTGTCCCCCCGCCTCAACAATGGCGTCCGCTACAGCCTGACAGTCTTCCTGTTTACGGCTGGACACAATGACATGGGCTCCATGAGTAGCCAGGAGATGAGCAATCGCCTCCCCTATCCCACGGCTGGCGCCGGACACCAGGGCAATCTTGCCCGTCAAATCAAATAGCGAATCGGCCATGCCGTTCTCCTTGTCTCTGCGGATTAAGTGAATGTTTTAGTGAAAAACCAAGGCGGGGATTTTACGCGACGGGGACACTCACTCGAAAGCGGGCACCGGGCGTTTTGGCCAACGACTAAAGGCCCAAAGCAGGTACAGTGCCACCATTCCCAAAGGCAGCGACCAGGCGAGACGAAATCCACCCACCGTGAGCAGCACACCGGCCAGCAGCGGTCCAAGTACACGACCCCAGGCTGCCGCAGCAGCGGCCGCGCCCATCATCCTGCCGCGCAACTGTGGCGCACTGCGCTGGCTGGCGAAGGAATTCAGTACAGGCATGCAAAGCGTTGCTCCGGTGAGAGCTACGAGCACGGAGCCCACCATACTGACAGCACCATCGGCAAAAACAGCCATGAGCATCCCGACGAAAAAGCTGCTCACGCAGACACGGAGCAAGCGCAGCTCACCCATCAACTTCACCAGCGGCCCCATGAAAAGGCCCTGCGTAAGAGCCATAATCGCTCCCTGTACGCCAAAGACAATGCCGACCTCGCGGGCACTCCAATCCAGCAATGCGTATACCCAAAGAGGAAAAAGATAGGTTGCGGCACTCACGCTGGCGGTGTGAAAAACGTACTGAAGCATTAGCAGACGACTTTGGGTCAGTCTTAGCACCGCCCAAAGAGACAGCTTTCGGTCCGTTAGAGCTTGTGTCGGATTTTTGTTCCGATGGTGTGACTCCGGCAGAAAGAGCCCCGCCGCAATCACCGCCAACACGGACATCACCGCAGCTAGCAGGCAGGGAACCACAAAGCTGCCCTCGGGCCCCGACAGCAACCCACCCAGCACCGGCCCCAGGACAAGGCCCAGCCCAAAGGATGCGCCGATCATCCCCATGCCCCGGGCCCGTTCCGCCGGTGGCGTGATGTCCGCCATCATTGCCGAGGCCACACCGAAGTTGCCGGCCATCAATCCCGCAAAAGCACGCGCAACAAAAATCATGCTTAGGCTCTCTGCCGAGGCAAGGAGCAGATAGGCCGCAGCCGCACCACCCGTGCAAATCATCAGGACCGGTTTACGCCCGATGTGATCCGAAAGCTTGCCCCACCAAGGACCCGCTACGCCGGCACACACCGCGTAGCTGGCGATAATCATCGCAATATCGAAATCGCTGGCGCCAAGTCTTGGCGACAGGAAAGGCAAAATGGGAATAACAATGCCGAAGCCAATCATGTCCAGCAGCACGACCGCGAACAGCAAAAATCCGTGGCGTCGAAAATCCGGCTTAGCGTCGCCCGTGTTGATACCTCAACCCTGCCAGCGGCTAATCGAGGTGTCGTTTATTCCAAAGAGGTCCAGGCTGCGGCCGACACTTTGTGTGACAAATTCGTCGAGCGTCTCCACACCGGTGTAAAACGCCGGGACCGGAGGCGCGATAACAGCGCCCATCTCTGACAGGGAGGTCATGGTGCGCAGGTGCCCGGTATGCAAAGGCGTCTCGCGCACCATCAACACCAGACGGCGGCGCTCCTTAAGGACGACGTCTGCCGCCCGTGTAAGCAAGGTGGATGTTACGCCGCTGGCGATCTCTGACATGGTGCGCACTGAGCAGGGCGCAATCAGCATGCCGTCGGTAATAAACGAACCGCTGGCTATGGCAGCCCCTACATTCTTCACCGGGTAGACAACATCAGCGTGGGACTTAAGCTCTTCAGCGCTCATATCGAGTTCATGATGAAGCGTCAGCTCCGCTGACTTACTCATCACCAGATGTGACTCCACACCTGCTTCCCGGAGCATTTGCAAAGCCCGCAGGCCCAGCACAATACCCGAGGCACCGCTGATTCCGACAATAATTTTACGCATATTAGCTCCTGCTTCAGGGGCTGCACTCTAGCAGGCCCGCCGCCCGGGGCACAGTGAGCCCTTTGATCACAGCGCAAGGCGTGACTGCGTTTAGGCCGGATCTACCTCAGCGAAGAGTGCTTCAATAGCGCTGACGGCAAGGGGTTCATCAAGCATCGGCGCATGCCCCCGATCAGGAACATTCGCTACCTGTAGACCTGGCGAGAGTTCCTGCATTTTCTCAACGCAATCCCAGGCAAGAAGATCGCTAATAGCTCCCCGCACGACTAACATGGGGATGGTCGCCATATTGGCAAACAAGGGCCATAAATCCGGGGGCACGGCATTTGAATCAGCCTCCAGCACCGCCTGCGCAATGGCGGCATCGTGAGCTATCGTTGGCACGCCATCCACCTCACGATAAAGACCCCGGGTGAAACGTAGCCACTCCTCATCTGTGTAGAGAGGAAAAGCCGTCTCGTTGATCTCCCGAGTCTGGGCAACGGCATCATCCCAGCTGCGAATCACTCGGTGTTTGCCCACGTAATTCTTGATGCGCTCCAGACCCACGGGATCCAGCTCTGGGCCGATATCATTGAGAACCACGGCCGCAAAACGCTCGGGCTGCATATTTGCCATAAGCATCGCCATGAGCCCGCCCATGGAGGTGCCGATCACCAGCATCCTGGGTATTGCCAAGCGATCGAGCAAGGTGAACATATCGCCCACATAGGTCGCCGGCGTATAGTTCGCCGGCACGCTGTCGTAGGCCGATAAACCTCGCCCGCGCTGATCAACGCTTACCACACGCCGCGTCTTGGACAGGTGCGCGGCGATCCAGGCAAAGTCCGCTGAGTTTCGCGTGAGACCGTGCATGCACAGAACGGGCAGAAGAGTTGATGATTCCGGCCCCGGATAATTTCTGGCGTAGAGCCGCAGGCCATCGGCGCTGTCATACCAAACATCTTCGTAGTGAGCGCCAAAGTCATTACCGATTTCAGGCATAGTGCTTGTCTCCGTACTGCGCGCGCAGTTCACGCTTGAGTATCTTGCCATTGGGGTTGCGCGGCAACTCCTCTATCTGCAGACAGTCGGCCAGTCGCTGCTGCTTACCCAGACGCTGGTTGGCCCAGTCGCGCAAGGACTCCATGGTTACATCGCTATCGCGAAGAACCACCAATGCAATGGGCGTTTCTCCCCAGCGCTCACTGCTTGCGCCGATAACCGCTACATCCTCGATATCCGGGTGGGTGACCAGAACAGCTTCGATATCCTGAGGGTAGATGTTCTGCCCGCCGGACAGAATCATGTCTTTTTTGCGATCCACTATGTAGAGAAAACCCTGAGCATCAAGATGACCGATGTCTCCCGAGCGGAGCCAAACCAGACCTGCTCCATCAACATAGCGTGCCGCCTCGTTGGCGTCCTCACGCTGCCAGTATCCTGGCATGGTGATACGCCCTCGGGACACGATCTCTCCCGACTCACCCTGCGCGCAGGGCTTGTCATCATCGCCCACGATCAGGATGTCCGTGCCCAACAAGGGCTTACCCACCGAAGACCAGCGACCATTGGCATCCTCGGGATCCAGGGTTGTGATAATACCCTCGGTTAAGCCATAGAGTTCGATGATTCCGCAGGGAAAGGTCTCAAACAGCGCCCGCTTCAGTCCCTCGTGAAGCGGCGATCCGCAGCTCATCATCGCGTGCATGCTCGACAGGTCATGAGGCATCTCTGCCTGCGTTTCTAATACGCGCTGAAACTGTATGGGCACCATCGCAGTATGGGTGATCGTCTCTTTCTCTACCGTGTCCAGAAACATTCCCGCGTCAAAACGGGGATGCACCACGAGGGTGCCCCCTGCAAGCAATGTGCAAAGCATCGCTACCCAGGAGATATTCGAATACAAGCCAATGGTAAGTAGCGTCCGCGCACCACTGTGATAGCGCAGTGCGATAGACAAGTCATAAGCCCAGTCCCGGCGCCCCCCATGGGTATGCAAAATCCCCTTGGGTAAACCCGTGGTACCGGAACTATAGATAATGTTTAGGGGCGAGTCGTGGTCAAGCAACGCGTTAGGCAGTCCCTCGGGCTGATCGACGCCAAGGGACTCCATTGACCGCCAGCACGGCGCTTCCGCATCGCTGATACAAATGATGCCTTTTGGCAGCTGAGGCAATAGACGGTCAAATCTGGCTCGGTACTCATCGCTCACAATGAGCGCGCGAATACCCGCGTCGTCGAGCATTGCCACTATGGCCTCATCAGACACCGAGGTATTCAGGGGAACCGATACGGTACCCGATGCCAGCGTGCCAAAAAGGGCAGTGAGCATTGGATAAGCGTTCGCCATAAAGACGCCCACGCGCTCTCCCGGCTGCACACCGAGAGCCAGAAGACCATGCGCAAAACGATGGTTGTCGGCGACAAACTCACGCCAGGTTTTTCGGGTATCGCCTGTGACCACCGCCAGGCTCTCGGACCGCCAACGTGCATGAAGAGCGAGTATCTCTGGCAACAGAGGAGACGGCGAGGGGAATTCGTGCATCAGAACATCCTCCAGAAAAAATCCTACGCCGCCCCTAAAGGCAGCGCAGGCAACTATCTAGGGGAACTACTGGAAGCGGTACTCGACCGTCAGATAACCCGTGGTGGGAGGACCAAAAAAGACCGTAGTGTTGTTCTCAAGACCCAAGGATGAGGGACAGCCACTGGTGCCGAAGCAGTACCCAGCCGTACGGTATTCCTCGTCCGTAAGGTTCTTGCCGTATAAACCCACAAGCCAGTTTTCATTACCGCTGGTCCAGACCAGGCTCGCATTCAGTAAACCGTAAGCTTCCTGATCAAGGTCCTCTGCGGCAATCTCGAACTGCTGCACATCGCCTTTGTAGGCGTAATTAGCATTGATCAGCAGGATTCCGCCTGCCAGATCCGTGTTGTAGCTCAGGCCGACAAAAGCCATCTCTTCGGGAGTGTTCTGAATGTCACGGTCGTTTGAGACATCGACACCTCCAACGAGATACTCCTTGAATGAAGCATCGAGCAAGCTTGCGGAGAACTGCATGCTCCAGTGCTCAGTGAACAGCAGGTTACCCTCGATCTCGATACCAGAAATCTCTGACTGGCCGGCATTGGTCACCGTGCCGACAAAGCTGTCGTTGATGCCGTCGCCATCGCTGTCGACAGCAACGGAGCCGGGAATCTGCATGTCCTGATAGTCGCTGTAAAACAGTGCGACATTAGTGATCGCCCGGCCATCCCACCAAGTGGACTTGAGACCCAACTCCCAGGAATCCAACTCTTCGGGATCAAAACCCTCTTCTACGGCAGGCGTTGCAAAGTTTGCTCCCCGGGGATCAAAGCTACCCGCTTTCCAGCCCTGGCTATAACCACCGTAAACCGTGACATCTTCGTTCAGGGCATAACTCAAATTCGCACGGGGCGAGAAGTCGTAATAGGTTCGTTGCGCTTCATAGTCACTGGTTGCAGCAAGCAAGATCGCGCTGTCGTTGCCAAAGAAGGGAGAGCCGGTGCCCAGATAAGTACCTCGGAAGATGTCCGCAGTACGCTCATCTTCGGTGTAACGACCGCCCACCGAGAGAGACCATCGATCCGTAAGCTCGTAGGTCAAATCACCGAATACCGACCAGGACTCAGTCTCTACCACGCCACCGGTGTATGCCGTCAAACCACCTGGCGCCAGAAGGCCGAGGACAACGTCAAAGTCATTGGCGGCTTCAGCATCAAGATAGTAGTAACCCAGCACAAGGTTCCAGCGGTCGGTGTTCCACAGCAGCTGGAACTCCTGGCTAAACTGCTCATTGTCATAGATAACTGGCGCGTCAAAATCCGGGGTTGCCAGACTATCGAAATCAATTACCGACTCCGTTAGGTCTTCGCGACCCGCGGTAATAGAACGGAGCGTCATAGTGTCGCTCAGGTTCCAGTCGATGGAGGCCGACCAGCCTTCTGACTCAACCTGGTTATTGCCGTTAATACCTGCTGTAGAGGGCAGAACACTCGCCCCCGCATTAGTATCAAAAACGTCGCTCGGTGATGGAGTGCCACTAAATGCGCCCGGATAGGGGCGCCAGCCCGCTACGGCCGAAGATTGATCGTCGGTATTGTCGTAAGAGACCCGAACAAGGAAGTCTTCCGAGGGCTCCCACTCAGCCGACAGGCGGTAACCGAAGATATCCTTGTCGTATTGCTCACCACCGGTAAACAGGTTGTCGCCAAAACCGTCGCGATTGAATGACGCAACCGTTGCGCCCACGCGGAAGCTATCGCTCACTGGAACAGAAACAGTGCCCACCAGATCGGCCTGGTTATAGGTACCGTAGGAAGCGCGAAGACTCGCCTCAACTTCGTCTGACAGCCGGCGAGTGACATACTTAATCGCACCACCCACCGCATTACGGCCGTAGAGCGTGCCCTGGGGGCCCCGAAGCACCTCAATCCGCTCTACGTCATAAATATCCAGCAAAGCGCCCTGTGGTCGGGCGAGATAAACGTCATCAAGATATAGCGCCACGCCCTGCTCAAAACCAGCGAGGGGATCCTGCTGCCCAACACCGCGAATAAACGCAGTCAGCGTGGTATTCGTTGCCCGGGAAGGCTCAAGAGTCACACTTGGCACTGACTGTGCCAGCTCCGTAATGTCCTGAGATCCAGCAAGACGCAAGGCATCGCCACTGAGCGAGGTCACAGCGATGGGAACATCCTGCAGGTTCTCAGCGCGACGCCTGGCCGTAACCAGAACTTCTTCCAGAGCCAGGGTCGGCTCCCCGGATTGTGCTGAGACCAAGGGTGATGCGGCAGCGGACAACAACAGAGATGCAAACGTTGTAGCAGCAATAAGTGGTTTTCGAGCGGGAGTTCTAGTCGACATGGCGGACACCTGTAACGTTATAAGTTATATGGGCGCCGTGTGTCGCGGCGCCTTGGTTGTTCTGCGTACTCAACGTCGTTTTTCAACACCCGTTGAATATTGCCTAGCGTATTCAACAGTTGTTGAACTGTCAAGATGTGAATATTACGACTCGCCGTGAACCTGCTTCGCTTCATCGCGGGTCACTGCAAGACCCACCAATCCGAAGATCAGGGACGCAAAAATACCGTAGGTCGCAGAAATCGCGGGATTCGCAACACCCATGATCAGGTTAAAGAACAAATGCAAACCAAGACCCAGTGCGGCCGCCCCCACCACTACCCATAGCGGAACGTGACGGCGCACGAGGACGCCAAAGAGTACCGGCACCAACGAAGCAGCAGCGAGCCCATAGACGCCCTTTTGCGCGAACAGACCGATTAACGGAGG
>NZ_CBFIIF010000048.1:0-13481 GCF_965662665.1 Congregibacter sp.
CTGGTACCGAGTTCGACTTCATCCAGATTCACGAGACCTCTGATGACGGTGTTGAGTTCTACGGCGGCACTGCCAACATGAAGCACCTTGTTGTGTCGAATGCTAACGATGATTCTGTTGACTGGGACGAGGGTTTCCAGGGCAACCTGCAGTACGTCCTTGTTAAGCAGCATGGCGAGGGTACCGGTGAAGCATTCGAGATGGATACAGAAGGCTCCCTCGCATGGTTGTCCAAGCCTACGGTTGTGAACACCACGGTGATTGCAGATAAGCAAGCGGACGACTCTCCTTTCATCATGCGATTTAAGGACAGCACCGGTGGGTTCTTCCACAACATGGTGATCACAGTCGCTAGTGATGCAACGGGTACCTTTGATACCTGCGCGCAGATCGAGGATGGTGCCGAGACCAACATCAACACAGCGCTAGTGTTCAACAACTGGGTGCAGGATTGTGCAAACGAGTCCGGTGCTGGTGGAACACTGTCTAACGAGCCAAGTGTTGGTAACAGCTCTGTAGTTGTCGAAGCTGCAGCCCTGGATGACATTTTGTCATCACAGGCCGCCGCGGCCTCTGGCCTTACCCCGATAGATTGGGATGCCATTGGCGGGTCCTTCGCGTTACCTAGTGTGTCCGGTGGCGATCCTCAGGACTTTGATGCGGACTTCTTCGATCCAACGGACTACAGCGGTGCTGTAAACCCCGACGGTTCAGATCCCTGGTGGGCTGGCTGGACGGTTGAAGGTTCACTGTAAAACGATCCTAGAGTGAGTATCGGGCGGCCCTTGGGCCGCCCTTTTTTTTTGCCTTGAAATTGACTTGGGTGTCGGCCTGCTCTCTGCGTGGCGAATGATCAGCGATATGCGTCGCGCACAGGCCAAAAAAAACCGCGAGGCCTAAGGCCTCGCGGTTCTGACGTTTAAGTTTTTAGGCTTAAGCAGTCTTGGGATGCAGAATAACCTCAAGATTACGGTAACCTTTGACGAACACCGACAACGTGCGATCAGGCTCGCCTAGGACCTCCACGCGATCGAAACGCTTGAGGATCTCTTCCCAGAGCGTGTGAAGCTGCATCTCTGCCAGTCTATTGCCCATGCAACGGTGTATGCCAAAACCAAAAGACAGGTGCTTGCGCAGATTCTCTCGATGAATGTCATAGTCATCGGGGTTGTCAAAGAAGCGCTCGTCACGGTTGCCCGAGACGTACCACATCACCACCTTGTCACCCTTGTGGATTGTCTGGCCACCGAGCTCGGTGTCTTCCAGCGCTGTGCGGCGCATATGGGCCAGGGGCGTCTGCCATCGAATGGTCTCGGATACCATGTCAGGAATTAAGCTGGGATCGGCCTTCATTTCTGCAAACTGCTCGGGATGTCGGTCAAGGCACAGGACGCTCGAGCTCATGGTGCTTCGCGTGGTGTCGTTACCGCCAACGATAAGAAGGAGCAGGTTGCCCAGGTATTCCATAGGCTCCATATCTTTCGTCGCTTCGCCGTGGACAAGGCGAGAAATAAAGTCGTTTGAAGGCGGCTCTTTGGCGCGCTCATTCCATAGGTTTATAAAGAACTCAAGGCAGCCAAGCATTTCCTGCTTCCACTCGTCTTCGGTTTCGACCATGCCCTGGCCGGGCAGCGTCGTGGTCATGTCAGACCACCAGGTGAGCTTGCTGCGTTCTTCGTAAGGAAAGTCAAAGAGCGTAGCCAGCATGCGCGTGGTGAGTTCGACCGAGACTTTCTCCACCCAGTTGAAGGGTTCGCCCACGGGAAGGTTGTCCAGTACGTCCTGGGTCCGCTCGCGAATGATGGGCTCAAAGTAACGTAGGGCATCGGCACCGACGGTTGGGCTTACGGTTTTGCGTTGAATATCGTGCTTGGGCCGATCCATGGCAATGAACATAGGCAACTGAAAGTCATCGAGCTGATCCCGGATCGTAATCGCAGGCTCTGACGAAAAGATCTTGTGGGAGGTATCGACGGTCATGATGTCTTCGTACCGCGTGATCGACCAATAGGGACCGAACTCACTCTCTGCGCAGAAGTGCACGGGGGCTTCGTCGCGTAGGCGCTTGAACCACGGCCAATGCACATCCGCCTCAAAGAGATAAGGGTTGGAGACATCCAGCTTCTCCAGGGACACGGAGTAGGGATCTACATTGACCTGCTCAGGATCGTGCTCAGGTATCTGTGGAGTTGTGGGTGCCGGTGCGTTCATGATGCCCTCTCATTGTTTTTAGTGATGGCCTTGATTGTATGCAAAGTAAGCTCTAACGGCCATGCCCACAACTGACCACCGGCGCAGCGTTTTTGCATCGCCCCTCGGTGGAGACAAGCACAATGTTTGGCGTTCATGGAGCTTTGTCTGACCCTATGGGTTTATCATTGACTGATTGAGTTCAGTGAGCTGGGACGGATAGACGATGACAGCGGAAGAGAACGGCAAATTTGTCTGGGATGCTTTACGAGAAGAGCAGGAACGTCTTGGCGATACTCCTATCCTCGCGCTTTTTGACGGCGACGGCGCAAGAGCCCCGGACTTCTCTTTGGATGCAGTTGGCCTGCACCTCGATTACTCCAAAAATCATGTTTCCAGGGACGCCTTAAGGCTACTGCTCGAGCTCGCAGAGTGCTGTGAGCTTCCAAAGAAAATCCAGGCGATGCTCGTCGGTGAGCGCATAAACAACACTGAAGATCGGGCGGTTTTGCATACCGCGCTGCGCGATCGCTCAGGTCGGTCGGTGTGGGTAGACGGTGTTGATGCCTGCGAGACTGCGAGCGCGGAGCGGGATCGCATGCTGTCCTTTGTGGATGAGGTTCACAGCGGTAGGCGCCTGGGCGCCACCGGTAAGCCGCTGACTACGGTCGTTAACATAGGTATAGGTGGGTCCGATCTTGGTCCGGTGATGGTTGTAGAGGCACTGCGCCCTTATTGGATTGCCGGGCGGCGTGCTTTTTTTGTCTCCAACGTGGATGGCCAACATCTCGCCGATACGCTGACGCAGCTGGATCCGGAGACCACACTGTTTATTGTGGCGTCCAAGACGTTTACCACCCAGGAGACCATGACTAACGCGCAAAGCGCGCTGGACTGGTTCTTAGCGAATGGCGGTGATGAGGCAGCGGTGCGTGATCACTTCGTTGCGCTGTCAACGAATCGGCGGGCGGTCGCGGCCTTTGGTATTTCCCCTGAGAACACCTTTGGTTTCTGGGACTGGGTGGGCGGCAGATATTCCCTCTGGTCTTCCATCGGTCTCTCCATCGCGCTGCAGCTAGGCTCCGAAAACTTTCTGGAATTGCTCGACGGCGCTTTTGCTATGGATGAGCACTTTCGCAATGCCGATCTGAAATCAAACATGCCGGTACTTCTTGCGTTGGTGGGTGTGTGGAATCGCAATATGGAGGACATCGGCGTGCACGCGATTCTTCCTTACGACCAACATCTGCATCGTTTGCCAGCCTATTTGCAGCAAGCGGACATGGAATCCAACGGTAAGTCGGTCTGTTTGAATGGGGAATGGAGTGGCGTGAGTACCGGTCCCGTGATTTTTGGAGAGGCGGGAACTAACGGTCAACACGCGTTTTATCAGTTGCTGCATCAGGGCACAGACCTGGTGTCCTGCGACTTCATTGGAGCGGTGAACTCCCAGTCGGAGCTGGGGGATCATCATCCCAAGCTCCTGGCTAATCTTTTGGCGCAACCGCGAGCCCTCATGTGTGGCAAGTCTATAGAGACTGTTCGCACAGAATTGTCCGCTAGCGGTATGGATGAGGCGGACATCGACGTTCTGGCGCCCCACAAAGTGTTTGAAGGTAATCGACCCAGCAACACATTACTCATGGATCGTCTAACCCCCGGGACCCTGGGCGCTTTGATTGCCCTTTATGAGCACAAGATATTTGTTCAGGGGGTTATCTGGGGAATCAATTCTTTCGACCAATGGGGCGTCGAATTGGGTAAGCAGCTGGCCAGCGAGATATTGCCTGGCATTGACGGTGAGGCAGGCGATGCGAAGCCGATCCTTGATCCGTCTACGGAACAGTTGTTGCTCTGGATACGAGAGCATCGGGGCCCAGCTTAGAGCGCTGGGAGTCAATGTATGGTCTTGCTTAAAACGCGAGACCCTGGCCGGTAGTACCTTCTACTATCGTCGCATTGCGATACCGAGGGCTCGGAGCTAGTCTGAGATGAAGATCGCCCTAGGGACTTCATGATAATGACACAGTCTGTAGACTGGATGCGCGAAGCACAGAATATCCACTGGTTTGAGACTCCCAAACAGCTTCTAGACGACTCCAATCCTCCCTTTTATCGCTGGTTTCCCGATGGGGTCACCAATGCCTGCTACAACGCGCTGGATGTGCACGTGGCAAATGGCCGGGGGAATCAGGCAGCTTTGATTATCGACAGTCCTGTCACCCAACACGGACGCTCCTATAGCTACGCTGAACTTCTGGACGTCGTAGCGCACTGTGCCGGGGCCATGGCAGCACAGGGTGTCGGCATGGGCGATCGCGTGTTGATCTACATGCCAATGATTGCCGAGGCGGTAATCGGCATGCTGGCCTGCGCGCGCCTGGGAGCCGTGCATTCAGTGGTCTTTGGTGGCTTTGCCAGCAATGAGCTGGCGGTACGCATAGATGATGCGGCCCCTAAGCTGATTCTTTCGGCTTCCTGCGGTATCGAACCCAATCGTGTTGTTGCCTATAAGCCTCTGTTGGACGAGGCCATAGATCTCGCAGCACATAAACCCGCAGCTTGCCTGTTGGTGCAACGCCCCGAGCTGCTGTGCGAGATGATCCCAGGTCGCGACGTCGAGTGGAGCGCTGCCCTCGCAAAGGCCGAGCCACATCCCTGCGTGCCCGTCCCTTCAAATCATCCTCTGTATATTTTGTACACGTCCGGCACGACGGGGCAGCCCAAGGGGGTGGTCCGCGATACTGCCGGAGGCATCGTCGCTCTCAAGTGGAGTATGAAGAGCATATACAACGTCGAGCCCGGCGAAGTGTTTTGGGCCGCGTCTGATGTCGGCTGGGTAGTGGGTCACAGCTATATTGTTTACGGCCCCCTGTTTGCCGGAAACACGACCTTGCTCTACGAGGGCAAGCCCGTGGGTACGCCCGATGCGGGCGCCTTCTGGCGTGTTATTGAGCAACACAAAGTGAGCGTGCTGTTTACTGCGCCTACGGCATTCCGGGCGATTCGCAAAGAAGACCCCGATGCTCGTCTGATCCACGAATATGATCTTGGAAGTCTCAAAGCCTTGTTTCTCGCAGGAGAGCGCTGCGATCCGGACACGCTGCACTGGGCTGAAGAGCAGCTTTCCGTGCCGGTTATTGATCACTGGTGGCAAACCGAGACCGGCTGGCCTATTTGTGCGAACTGCCTGGGCATCGAAGCCTTGCCGGTGGTGCCGGGCTCGCCTGCGCGAGCAGTACCCGGATACGATGTCGTGGTTTTGAATGAGCAGGGTGAACCGGTGAGCGATGATTCTATCGGTGCTCTCGCCATCAAGTTGCCACTGCCCCCCGGTAACTTTACGACGCTCTGGAATGCAGATGAGCGCTACGAGCAAGCCTATTTCTCGCGCTTTCCCGGCTATTACGAGACGGGAGACGCCGGTTACATTGACGATAAGGGCTATGTGTTTGTCATGGCGCGTACGGATGATGTGATCAATGTGGCCGGACACCGTCTTTCCACGGGCGCCATGGAAGAGGTTTTGGCGGCGCACCATGACGTGGCGGAGTGCGCTGTGATCGGTGTTCACGATGCACTCAAAGGCCAGTTGCCGCTGGGACTTATCGTATTGTCAGATGGTGTCTCTCGGAGCGAGGATGAGATCGTGTCCGAAGTCATTGCTTCGGTACGGCATAGCATCGGACCTGTGGCGGCGTTCAAGCGCTGTTACGTCGTCAGGCGATTACCCAAAACCCGCTCGGGCAAGATTCTGCGGGCCACCATGCGGAGTATTGCGGATGGTGAGTCTTTTAAGCTTCCCGCTACCATCGATGATCCGGCGATTCTTGACGAAATTGCAGCATTGATTGGGGTGCAGGCTTAGGTTTATACAAGAAGTTTTGTTAAAAGTGAGTAAAAACAATAGCTTACTATCCCAAAGGTGGTCATTTCCAGCTGCTCGGGGGTTCATATTTCTGTCATATAAATGTCATGTTTTGCCGTTATCGTGCGCGCATCAGAGTTATCGGGTCTGCGACCATGAAGTTTCGCAATGTATTTTTGTTATCACTAGTTGCCGCGGTGCTTAGTTTGCCCGCTCAGGCTCTCACCCTGAGCTCGGTGGAGCTCAATGCCGCCGCTCATTTAGGCTGTGTTTTGGCGGATGATGCGCTGGGTTACCTCAATGAGGAGCAGTTCAATAGCCGTTTTGACGAAGCAGTAGGGGATCTCTCGGACGAGCAGGTCGATGTGATCTATGCCAAGGCTCTGGGCTACATAGACGGTTTGCTATTTGGTGTGTCCCCGGGAAATGCCGACATCGCCAACCAGCGTCTGGAGGCTTATAGCAACAGCGGCAGCTGTGCCTATGGTGCCCAGGCTGTCAGCCGAACCGTTTCCCTGTAAAAATTTTTCTCTATCGGTGATCCAACCGTGCTCTCTGGGGCGTAACAAGGGTCCGTAACGAGCAATCGCTGCGGCAAACACCATCTCTCCCCCAGATGGTTGTATATGTTTAACCCGGCCCTGTGGGCCGGGTTTTTTTTGTCTGTAAATTGGACATATTGATCTTCGCGCGAGCTTCGCGCGTAAGCGAAACAAGCACTTTTTTGACATTGGATCAGCTTATGCCTTTTGCCAAGTCCCTCGCACTCGTGGCGCTCATCGCAGTCGTGAGCGCTTGTGGGAGTATTTCTGTAGATGACTACGCTGGCAGAGAGCCAGTGTTTGAGCCACAGACTTTTTTTGACGGCCAGCTCGTGGCCAGGGGCGTGCTCAAGGATCGCAGTGGGAGAGTCATTCGTCAGTTCACAGCGGACATCGAGGCCTACTGGACTGATGGCATAGGCACCCTCGAGGAGGATTTTGTGTTCGATGACGGCGAAGAGAGTCGCCGCGTCTGGAAACTCCAACCGGCGGGTGCTGGGCAATTCATTGCTACCGCAGGTGACGTCGTCGGTGAGGGTAGGGCGAGCGTGGCCGGCAATGCGATGTTTCTGGAGTATGTCCTACAGGTGCCCTACGGCGATGGCACGATCGACTTGGCTATTGACGACCGAATGTACCTGTTGACCCCTGACGTCCTGATCAACGAGTCGCAGATGCGGAAGTTTGGCTTTCGTGTCGGAGAGATCGTACTCACTATTGAACGTCTGGCGGCTGCCAACTAATGTCTATGCGTTTGATGCAAATGCTGGGCTTTGCCGGCCTGATACCGTTTCTGGGTGCAGCTTTGGGGGTGATGTTCCTCGACGATCTATTGCTTGCCGTGTCCCAGCGAACATTCCTTCTCTATTCCACAGCCATACTGTGTTTTCTGGGCGGTACTTTATGGGGGGAGTCTCTGCCTGAGCCGACCGTCGGCGATGGAGCTGCAATTTTGATTAGTAACGGCATTGTCTTGTTTGCCGTACTCGCAATGTTGACCGCACAACCGTTACTGGCTGCGCTACTCCTCATGCTAGGGCACCTGGCTTTGCTGTGGTATGAACGACAGCTGCCGGAGCGTGCTTCGTGGTACACCCGCATGCGCAGCTGGTTGACCTTTGTGGTGGTGATTGCACATCTGATGTTCAGCGTAGGGCTCACCTTTCGCGCATCACTCTAGTTGCTGTCACAGCGCGTTGCAGTGGGCGCGGCTCCAGGGCTAGACTCCCTCCGTCTATTTCCTGTGGAAAACTCCTGCTATGAAGTATTGCGATAGCGCTCTCGAAGCCGTCAGCGCCATTGAGAGTGGAGAGTTTATTTGGTCCCACTCCATGGCGGCGACACCGGTCCTGCTTCTTGATGCGCTCGCTGAGCATGCCTCATCCTGCACAGACATCACGCTGATGCAGCTCCACCTTGAACACGCTGACAAAGTGACCGCCCCAGAGCTTGAGGGGCATTTACGACACCGCTGTTTTTTCGCCGGGCGAGAGACGCGCAAGTTAATCAATGAAGGTCGCGCTGATTACGTGCCAATGTTTCTTTCCGAGATACCCAAGTTGTTTCGAAAGAGTGAGCAGCGCGTTGACACAGCACTTGTTCAGGTCTCACCGCCGGATCGACACGGCAACTGTTCCCTGGGGATTTCTGTAGAGGCTACCAGAGCCGCCTGTGACGTCGCCAAAAAAATTGTTGCCCATATCAATCCTTTAATGCCCCGTACGCACGGAGACAGTTTTATCAATGTGCGGGACATTCACAGCGCTTTTCAGCTATCGGAGCCCCTCATAAATATCAGCAGTTTAAGCAGCTCTACCATTGAGAGTCGTATTGGGGCACATGTGGCCAATCTGGTAGAGGATGGGGCCTGTTTGCAAATGGGTATCGGTGGCATTCCTGATGCCGCGCTGCGTTGCCTCGGTGACCATCAAAATTTGGGCATACACACAGAAATGTTCTCCGACGGGGTGTTACCGCTGCTGGAATCGGGAGTCATAAACAACGCTAACAAGAAGATCGTTCGGGGCAGGAGTGTGACGGGTTTTGCTATGGGCAGCGATGCATTGTATGCCCACGTGCACGACAACCCGGAGGTGACATTTCTCGATATCGAGTTCGTGAACAATCCTACGGTCATCGCCAAGAATGCGCAGGTGACATCAATCAATAGTGCGCTGCAGATTGATTTGTCGGGTCAGGTTTGCGCAGATTCCATTGGACACCAGATCTATTCTGGCGTGGGCGGGCAGGTGGATTTTGTCCTCGGAGCCACCTATTCAGAGCATGGCAAATCGATTATTGCTTTGCCCAGTACCGCGCAGAAAGGGAGCTTGTCCAGACTTGTGACAACGCTTGCAGAAGGCGCGGGCGTGGTGACGACGCGAGCACAGGTCGATTATGTGGTTACAGAGTTCGGCGTTGCGCATCTTCGAGGTCGATCTTTGGGGCAGCGCGCTCGCGATCTCGTGGCGATTGCCCATCCGGATTTTCAGGAAGCCCTGTCCCGGGAAGCACGAGACACTCTCAAAATAAACATGCCGTGAGCCGGTGAGTTGGTAAATTGGTGATGTAACCCTGGCTGTCTTTGGCGCCGAAAAAAGATCATTCATAGGAGAAAGTCATGCACTACATGCACGTTGTTAAGCCCGGTGGATTGGATAAGTTGGCAATAGCTGAGACCGCGGAGCGCGCGCCTCTGGCGGGTGAAATACAGGTGCGTGTACACGCAAGCTCTCTGAACTTTCATGACTATCTTGTGGCCGCCGGGCTTTTGCCGGTGGAAGATGGACGGGTACCCATGTCCGATGCCGCAGGAGTGGTGACTGCTGTGGGCGACGGGGTGTCAGACTTTGCCGTAGGCGATCGAGTGATGAGCTGTTTCTTTCCTAACTGGAGTGATGGCGGCGCAAGCATGGACGGCTTGCTGGGCGTGCCCGGAGATCATGTAGACGGTTTTGCCAGCGAAAGCGTCACGATGTCTGCGAATGCCTTCTCGGCGATGCCAAGACATATGAGCTTTGCAGAGGCGGCGACCTTACCTTGCGCGGGGCTCACGGCCTGGCGGGCGCTGGTAGAAGAAGCGAGCTTGCAGGCCGGAGAATGGGTGCTGGTGCAGGGCACGGGAGGCGTCAGTATTTTTGCCTTACAAATTGCCAAGCATCTTGGATGCAAGGTGATTGCCACATCCTCGAGTGAGGAAAAGCTCGAGAAGCTCAGGGCGCTGGGTGCCGATGAGGTCATCAATTACCGTGAACAGCCCGAGTGGGGGCGTCAGGCTGCTGAAACAACAGGCGGCGTCAGTCTCGTAGTAGAAGTGGGTGGGCCAGGTACGGTTACACAGTCGGTGAGAGCGCTTCGCGTGGGTGGCACTATTAGTATGATCGGCGTACTCACGGGAATTTCGGGAGATGTGCCGCTTGCGGAGTTTTTTCAGCGTAATGCCGTGATGTCGGGAATTACCGTGGGCTCCCGTCAGCACCAAGCCAACATGACGAAGGCCTTTGAGGAGTGGGAGCTAAAACCGGTATTGGATCGCAGCTTTAAGCTCGCGCAGCTCGCGGACGCTTTTCGCTATCAGGAGAGTGGGAAGCACTTTGGCAAAATCGGGTTGGATTTGAGCTAGTTCAATTCTTAACAGAAGAGAGGTCACAGAGCACAACCGGGCGCAACAGGCGGTCTCCGGTTGTGCCTTAAGCTGCGCTTAGCGCCGATCGATTTCGTCCAGCTGGAGATCCACGTTATCAAAGGCGTCACCTTTGTTGAGACGGATGTGCAGAGACACATTGTTTTTGGAGTCTGAATACTCCACGGCGGTCTCTGCCGAAATAGTGCCTTTCTCGTAGAGCTCGATGAGCGCCTGGTCAAAGGTGCGCATTTGGTACTTGCTGCCCTGTTCGATGGTGCTCCTCAACTCAGTCAGATCCTGCTTGGTAATCAGGTCCTGAACTCTGGGCGTGTTCACCAGCACCTCCATGGCTGCACACTTGCCGCCATCAATGGTTGGAACAAGCCGCTGAGAAATGATTCCTCGTAAATTTTGGGCGATGCGGACAACTTCGTTCCCCTGATCCTCCGGAGGGAAGAACGTCATCATTCGCTCAAGGGCGGATACAGCGTTATTCGCATGAAGCGTGGTGAGACACAGGTGACCTGTGTTGGCGAACTTAAGACCAAACTCCATAGTTTCCTGATCTCGAATTTCCCCTAGAAGTATGACATTCGGCGCCGAACGCATCGCAGATCGAATACCGGTGCTATAGCTCTCTGTGTCAACGCCAATTTCTCGCTGAGCCACCACCGAGCGTTTGTGGTTGTGCAGATACTCAATAGGGTCTTCCAGCGTCAGGATGTGTCCAGCGGCATTGGTGTTGCGATGGTCAATCATCGCCGCCAGAGACGTGGACTTACCGGAACCCGTGGCGCCCACCACGACAACCAAGCCGTTTTTCTCCATGACAAGATCGTTAAGGACCGAGGGTAGGCCGAGCTCCTCGACGGTAGGAATATCGTTGCGGACATAGCGAAACACCAAAGATGTTTCGCCCCGTTGACGAAATGCAGATCCCCTGAAACGTCCTAGATTAGGAACACCCAGGCTGAAGTCGACCTCGCCGTGTTCCTCGAATTCCATGATCTTCTTGTCCGAGGCGATGGTTCTGAAAATATGGTCCACTTGTCCCGGTAACAGCTGTTCACCGAGCCAGGCAAAGCCAAAAGGCCCTTTGATGAGAATTTTTGCGCCCGAGTGGAAGTAGATGTCTTCGCCTTCCTTGTTGACCATGAGGGCCAGATAGGGGCCGATCTCGAGATCCATTTCGCTCATGTGTGATACCTCGTATGCAGAGGTAGGAAGTATCGCATTGCAGCGGTGACGCGAAAAGCGTTCTTTCTACTCTAGGGAGCACTGACGGTTTCCGATAGAATGGCCGTATCTTCCGCCTGTAGCTCAGCAGGATAGAGCAGCCGCCTCCTAAGCGGCAGGTCGCAAGTTCGACTCTTGCCAGGCGGACCAATCTCAAGAGAGCCTTTTTGCGAAAAGGCCCTCAATTCCGCGGAGACATCCCATGCATCGCACTTTCTCGGCATTGCTTTTTGTCAGTTGTCTGATGGTGTCCATCGCCGCTAAGACTGAGGTCACACTGCTCGAACCCGATAGGGTATTTGACGGTAGTGAACTGCATGAAGACTGGGTGGTTCTTGTATCGGACGAATCTATTCTCTTCGCGGGTCCTAAAGGCCAGGCACCCAAGATTGCAGTAGATAAGACTCTGCTCCTGGGTGATCAAACATTGCTACCAGGCTTGATCGAGGGGCACTCCCACGTGCTCCTGCATCCCTACAATGAAACCCCCTGGAACGATCAGGTGCTGAAAGAGTCTGAAGCCGAACGGGTGATGCGTGCGGTAAACCATGTCCGGGACAGCCTCTTCGCGGGTGTTACGACCATGCGTGACCTCGGTTCCGAGGGCGCGGGCTATGCAGACGTTGCTGTTCGGGATGCGATCGATCAGGGGTTGGTGCCCGGCCCAAGATTGATCGTCTCTGGTCGAGCGATTGTCGCTACAGGAAGTTACGGACCCAAGGGCTTTCACGAGGACGTGTCATTCCCTCTCGGCGCCGAGACAGCAGATGGCTTTGACGACCTGGTGCGCGTCGTTCGCAGTCAGATCGGTCGCAACATCGATTTTGTGAAGGTCTATGCTGATTACCGCTGGGGACCCAAAGGCACAGCCGCGGCAACTTTCTCTGTTGAAGAACTCAAGACCATCGTCGATACCGCTCGCAGCAGCGGTCGTGGCGTAGCGGCCCATGCGGCAACCGCCGAGGCTATGCGCCGCGCTATTGTAGCTGGCGTAGAAACTATCGAGCATGGCGACGGCGCAACGCCCGAGGTGCTGCGCCTGATGAAGAAAAACGACGTGGCGCTATGTCCCACGCTGGCAGCGGGCGACGCTATTTCGCAGTACGGGGGCTGGAACAAAGGTGTGGACCCGGAGCCCGCGCGTATCAGCCAGAAGCGCGAGTCGTTTCAAGCGGCGCTGAAGAGCGGCGTCAGCATCTGTTTTGGTGGCGATGTCGGTGTGTATCCCCACGGTGACAACGTACGAGAGCTGGAGATGATGGTCGACTACGGTATGGATGCCCAGGATGCTCTGCATTCGGCTACCGCAGGCAATGCAGACATTTTTCATCTTAGCGAAAGCATTGGAAGCGTGGAGGCGGGGCTGCTTGCCGATTTGCTGTCGGTACGCGGCAACCCCCTCGAGAACATCTCCGCATTGCGGGATGTCACCCTGGTTATGAAAGAGGGTGTGCTCTTTGTCGAGCCCTAACTCTTCGCGTCGAGTAATCCTTGAGTGCTTCCTGCACTGCCTATATGGTCGAAGATGAGAACTCCCGAATCGCTTTGATCGAACTCGAAGCGAATGCTTTTGATATCCGATAATGAGAGACCGGGGTTTGCTGCCAAAAACGCACTAAAAGGGATCTCGATGTGCTGCAACACAGGCTCCCAGACTGCGTTGTACTGTTCCTTGTTGCGTTTTTCGTTTTTCAGATACTGGACCCGCACGGGAGGAATTAGCTGCGCGAAATCAGACGCACGTACCGTGGCTCTCTCACTGTTATGGTCTATGAGACTTATGCTGAAGTCTGAAATCGTCGGCGGGGCGGTCTCGTCGTCCTCGGAATTAGTAGCGCGGGGCGTGCTTTCAGGAAGTTTTTCCAGAGAGCCCGTTACAGCAAATACCAGAGAGTGATCCTGGGGTGTGTACAGCGTGTCCCTTGCGTCGATTATGTAGGCAGCGTTGGCTTCCTGCCAGCCCAACACAACGGCGTTGCTACCCTGAAGCCGCTCGTCACGATGCTTCAGCGCTTCTTCT
>NZ_CBFIIF010000049.1:0-13101 GCF_965662665.1 Congregibacter sp.
AGCGATCCGGCAGCGTACTCCTCACAGGGATCGCACGAGCTCCGACACAGTGACAGCTACTTTTTCTCAGGCTTTTCCAGGTCCTGTATGAGATAGCCTAGCTCTTCGGCTCTTTCGGCAAACAGTACATGGGCGTCTTGAAGACCCTGGTTGTAGAAATGCGGGCCTAACTCCGCCGACAAAAACTCGATAAGAAACACGGCATCAAACGCTCCGATAGTCTGATCAAGCTCCTCGGAGAAATACGCCTTGAGCTTTTCAACCAAAGCTTCCTGCGCATCTTTTGATAGGGTCAACTCATCCATAAGCGTGCGGAACCTAAAAGCAAGTTGCGCTTAATAACTTAACACCCATGTTCGCGCATCCATGGACATTACCTTCCCATGTCACGCTGTAAGGTCTTACTGCCCAAATAAAAGTGCAGAGCTGCCCACAAATAGAGGCACTTGAAAAAGATCATCGACCACTGCAAGCCTTTAGCATTGGCCTCGCCGCAAGAGGACTGTGCCGATGCGGAGAGACTGATGTCTTTACACATCTCCAGCGAGAGACTCGGATCGATCCCCGACAAAAAACTCGCATTCAATATCGTCGACAAGCCACCAATGAATGGTGGCCCCAGGCCATAACCGAATAAGTTCACGATAAACAAAGTAACCGCCACCGATGTAGCGCGCATGCGACTGTCGACCACCCCGCCGGGCACGGCGTAAAGGGGACACAGGTATGTGTAGAGCAGCATTTGCCCCAACATCAAAATCGGAATCGCGATCATCAGGGAATCAAGTAAATAGCCCGCGATGAACATCGGCGCTGAACCCAGTAAAGCAATCATAGGGATCCAGGCCAAGGCCTTGGGGTAGCGTCCCGAGAACCGGTCCGCCAGGTAGCCCGACATAAAGGTACCGATAGACGCCATAACCGCTAGAATCATTGCGACCTTAATAGCTGCGTCAAACACCGACATCCCGTGCGTTCGGATCAGAAATGAAACAAAAAACTGGCCAACGCCATAGTTCACAAATGACGCGATAGTGACACCCAGGGTGATATGCCAATAAGAAGGTTTCTTGGCGAGAATCTTCAGCACCTCGGCAAAACTCACCTGCTCCTTATCCTGCATCTCTGGCGGGTCTGTGTAACCTCTGGGCGGCTCTCTGACAGTAAGTTTGAGTATCAGCGCGACAACCAGGCCTGGAAAGCCCACAATCACAAAGGCCACGCGCCAGCCTTCAATATTCTGCCAATCCAGCGCATTCATGGCCCAAACCCAGCCCCAGCTACTGAATAGATTGGCCACTGCGGCGCCATCGAGGCTGCCAGCAATAAACCCGCCGAAGACATAGGCAACCATGCCTCCCAAGGGGATGCCCAGAGCATAGGTAGACACCGCGGTGGAGCGCTGCGAGGGAATGAAGTAATCCGCAATAATTGAGTTAGCTGGCGGCGAACAGCCTGCCTCGCCAATGCTCACACCGATACGAAAAATAAACAGCGCGATGAAACTCGTGGCAAAGCCGCAAAGCACCGTCATCAGGCTCCACAGCGCCACCGAGCCCGCGATTATCCAAACGCGATGATTCTTCTCAGAAAAGCGCGCGATGGGAATGCCGATAAAGGTATAAAGCACGGCAAAGGCAGGGCCACCCAGCAAGCCCATCTGCCAATCCTCAACACCAAAGGTTTGCTTAATAGGTTCTGTAAGAATATTGATGATCGTGCGATCGATAAAATTGAACACATAGACGGTGAGCAAAGCACCCAATATGTATTTTCTATAGCCGCTCGTTCCGTAGCCACTGTCTGGGTGACTGCCCGCGAGATCTTTACCCGTGGAGGCATTGCTTATCGGCGAGGCTGTTTCCTGCATGTCTTCCTTAATGCTGTGCGCACTTTTTATTTTTTTACAAAGGGTCTAGCCAGGCATGATGCACAGGTAAACCCAACTTCGCGAGCTAAAAAAACTATCCTTGTGTGGGAAAGACATAGACATCTATCGTTGACGACAAGCTTTGTTGTGCCTGCACACCTGCATTTACAGCGCACAGGGTGAGGAAATGGGCCATCCGTTTCATTTACGAGAGTCTCCAAAGTGAGTAAGCGCTACGCCAGATAAATCGCGCGATTGGTGCCCGCAAGAAAACATAGTCATGTCTTTAATGGCAATATTGAAAAGCTTAGTAGCCACCCCTGATGTAACAGGACCGTCACCAGCCCACTGCCTGGGCTGCTCTTCGCGGATCAGCACCGGCAGTGAAGGTACCCAGTTCCTCATTTTTCAAAATCGCCTGGATGCTACCCAGAGAATACGATGGCGCAAGACGCAGCTTATGCCCCATCGATTTGAGGTCGTCAAACTGCCTCTGCGTGAGTCGGTCTTCATAGCGTACAGTTATCTCCGACCCCTCTTTGTAAAAGTTTGGCTCGGCAAACACGCTGAAGCGCGGCGCTTCGATAGCGGCCTGCACCGGCATCCCAAAGTCCAGCACATTAACCAGCACCTGAAACTGCGTTTGGCCGATGGTCTCCCCCCCCGGTGTACCCAGCGCCATCACAAACTCTCCATCTTTCATTACGATAATAGGTGAGTTGTTCAATATGGGAATTTGCCCCCCGCGGGCGTAGTTCACGTGGTCGGGATACGGTGCCGTGGATCCGACGCGTGTACCGTTGTTAAACGTCAGGCCTGTATCGCCCACGACCACGCCAGTGCCAAATGCGCCGCCGTGCGTAGGCGTGGCTGCCATTACGTTGCCGTCTTTATCGCGGATGGAAAAACTTGTAGTGCTGCCCGGAACACTCAATTCCTCTAAGGACTCCCGGGCCGGACTCACTAATTTGGCGGCCATACTCGCTGACAAGCTAGCCTGCGGCTGTCCTGATCCCGGAAAATCTATGGCTGCTGCCTGATTGATTAGCGCCCGACGCTTCTTCAAATAGCTTTCCTCCAGCAATGCCGCTACCGGAACCTCATGCAGTTTAGGGTCGGCGACGTAGTGGTAGATGTCGGCTTTCGCCACCTTGATCGCTTCGATGAGCAGATGCTGGGTGAGTGGGTTCTCCCAACCCATATTGGCAAGATCGAAACCCTCTACCAACTTGAGTTGCATGAGCACTTCCAAACCACCCCGTGACGTCGGCGGTGACGTATAGATATCGTAGCCACGATAGTTCGCGTGGATAGGCTCGCTCCAAATCGGTTCGTAGGCTGCAAAATCCTCCAGCGTAAACAGGCCGCCGCTTCTACTATAAAAATTCGCCATCTCTCTGGCGATATCGCCGTGGTAGAACAAGTCGAAAGCTGCTTGTAATGCGTCGACTCTGCTGGCATCTGCGGTCAGTGCGCGCTGCTCTGCGGCCACCAGGCGTTCGAAGGTCCGGGCAAGATTAGTCAGTGTGATCTTCTCGCCGGTTTGCGGGACTCGACCGCCCGGCAGGAACATCTCGCTGCTAGTGGGAAACTCCCTAAACAGCTTCTCGGATGACGCTATGGATCGGACTACCGAGGCCTCTATGGGGTGCCCATAGCGAGCGTATTCGATGGCCGGTGCCAGCACCTCAGCCAGCGATAAGGTGCCGTACTTCTGCAACAGCGATATCCAACCGCCAAACAGTCCGGGAACCACCCCCGCGTTGATTCCTTTATTAAGCTGTTCGGATTCCAACTTACTGGCATCAAGTGCTAAAGGCGCCGCACCAGTCGCGCTGAGGGAGTGCAAGGTATTAGTAGCGCTGTCATAGTAGGTAAAGAAACCGTTACCGCCAGCGCCAGACATTTGGGGCCGAACTACATTCAACGTCGCCAGCACTGCCACCGAAGCATCCGCCGCGTTGCCACCCTCCATGAGGATCCGCAGGCCCGCCATGGATGCCAGCGGGTGGCCAGCGGTTACCAATCCGTTCGGGCCGGGTACCTCTGGTCGATGGCTAAGCCGCGTACTGCTCATCTGCAGTGGGTAGGCGTTCTCCTGGGCGCTCAGATACTGAGGTGCGAGCTGAAGAACCAGCAGTGTCGCAAAAAGAATCAGGCTGTTACGGCTTTTCACAAGTGAGTCCTCGAGGTCTTAAGCGCTTTAGCAGCACCGTATCCTAAGTCAGGCAAGACCGAGAAGCGACTCTGCAAGACACTGATCTGCGCAACTCCGATAGAGAATTCTCCCAACCCATAAGCACAATGATCTAGAATCTCGCCAATGGAAAAATTTCGTTAACGCTATCAAGGACAATGACTCCGTGAGCGAGTTCGATACAGTTGTTATTGGCGGAGGCCACAACGGCCTCATCTGCGCGACGCTGCTCGCTCGTATCGGGCAACGTGTACTCCTTTTAGAAGCTAAGGACACGCTCGGCGGCCTTGCGGCGGATCGGGAATTTGCGCCTGGCTTCCACGCACCGGTGGCACAGACCCTCTACGGTCTTCAGGCGGCTGTCGTCAAAGATCTGCGCCTAACTGACTATGGCTTTACCGAAAAAGCTGATCTCATCGATCTTATCGCCCTATCAACGAAAGAGGCGCCTATCACGATAAGTGATGATGTCCTGCGTGGTGCGCAAGCCGACGACACATTGGCGTTTGTGAAATACCGCGCGCAGTTGAAAACCTTTGCCGACGCCCTCGCGCCCTTTTGGGGTAAGACCATGCCCCGCATCGGCATGGGTTCCCTGAAAGACCTCATGACCTTTGGCCACATGGGGCTCAAGCTCCGGCTCCTGGGTCGCGACGACATGCTGGAGTTTTTTCGGGTTGCCACATTACCCATGCGTGATCTTGTAGATGAACACTTTGAAAGCGACTCCTTAAAGGCGGCACTTTGCTGGGATGGTCTGGTAGGCAGCAAGATGGCACCCCGCTCCCCAAACCAGTCCGTACTCACCCTTCTCAACCGCATGGCTGGGAGGCATGAAGGGCAGCACATGATTCCTGCCGGGGGCATGACTGGGTTCATCACGGTTCTCGAGCGAGCTGCTCGCAGCGCTGGAGTGGAGATTAGAACAGACGCTGCCGTACAGAAAATCATCATCGACGGCGACGAGAACGGCCAGCACTGCAGTGGCGTTAGGCTCGCCAACGGCGGCGAGATAAGTGCTGGGTGCGTAGTATCAAGCGCCGACCCAAAAACGACATTTCTCAAGCTGGTCGGCGCAGCGCACCTTGAAATCGAATTCACCAATCGTATCCGCCGTCTGCGTTGTGATGGCTACGTGGCAAAAGTAAACCTGGCGCTGACCGATCTGCCGGTGTTTACCGGCATCGATCGCCCCGATGGCCGTATGATTCTCGCGCCGAGCATGGATACCCTCGAGTTTGCCTACGACAACGCCAAGTACGGCGAACTTCCCCAGCAACCTGCTCTGGAAGTACTGATTCCCAGTTTGCGGCAGCCCGGCCTGGCGCCAAAAGGACAACAGGTACTGAGCGCCAACGTTATGTATGTGCCTGGAGAACTCAAGGGCGGCTGGACGGACGAAGCGCGCCGCACATTTATGGCGACGATTATGCAGACGCTCGAGCAGTATGCCCCGGGAATAACGGCCCTTGTGAGTGCCTCCGAGCTACTAACGCCCGCAGATCTGGAAACCGAATACCACGTCAGCGGAGGTCACTGGCATCACGCGGAACCGGCCGTGGATCAACTCCTCATGATGCGACCGACCTACGAGGCGGCCCAGTACCGCACACCCATCGATGGACTCTTCCTCTGCGGCGCGGGCAGTCATCCTGGCGGTGATGTGAACGGCAATGCCGGGCGCAATGCTGCGCGGGAGATTTTGGCATGAGTCATTACGATGCAATCATCATTGGCGCGGGTCATAACGGTCTCACTGCCGGTGCGTATCTCTCTAAAGCTGGCCTACGCACACTGGTCGTAGAAAAGAACGACTACATTGGCGGCGCAGCGGTAACCCGCGAAATGCACGATGGCTGGTTTTACTCGAGCTGTTCCTACGTGTGCTCCATGATGCGCCAGTCAATCCACCGCGACCTGAATCTTACCCGCCATGGACTACTCCTAGTTCCCTATCTCGGCACCATCAACTTCAGTCCCAGCGGCGATCGGGTGCTCCTTGACTACGCTGAAGAAGAAGCGGCTTATCTGGAGCTGCGCAGACACTCACCCCATGACGCTGATGCGATGGCGCGATTTCAGGCAGACCTCGGCCGCTATGCACAGCTCATCCGCAAAACATTATTAAGAACGCCTCCCGATCCCAGCTCCTTTAAGCCCCGGGACATTATGGAAACCCTGTGGCTTGCCAAGCAGTTCTGGAATCTGGGCGAGCGCGAACTGTACGAGTACATCCGTTTTTTTACTATGAGTGCAGCGGATTTTCTCGAGGACTATTTCGAAAATGACCTGATCAAAGCCGCCATGGCAAGCCCGGGCATTATTGGTACGGCGCTGGGCGTGTATTCCCCAGGTTCCGCTTACATATTGCTGCACCACGTTATGGGCGATGTAGACGGCAACGTGGGCGCCTGGGGCCTGGCTCGCGGCGGCATGGGCGCGATTTCCCATGCCCTGGCGGGCGCGCTGAAAGAACACGGTGGCGAGATTCGCACCAATGCAGGAGTCGAAAAAATCATCGTCAAAGAAGGCGCGGCCGTCGGCGTTGTGCTGGAAAATGGCGACGAACTTTACGCCGACACCATCGTGTCGAATCTGGATGCGAAGCGCACCTTCACCAAAGTCGTCGACAAACACGATCTGCCGGCAGGTATCTTCGAGCGAGCAAAAAACTTCAAGATTCGCGGCTCCTCGGGCAAGGTCAACATTGCCCTTTCGGGCATGCCCAAGTTCAATAATGTACCGGATAACCGCTATATTAATCGTGGCGGACAGGGCTTTACCGGAACCCTCGAAACCATGGAGCGAGCCTATGACTGCTGGAAGCGCGGCCGCTGGTCTGATGACCCCTTTATCGAGACAGTCATACCCTCGGCCTGGGATCCCACGGTCGCCCCCGAGGGCTGTCATTGGATGTCCTGCTTCGTACAGTACTGTCCGCCCACGCTCGCCGATGGCGAGTGGAGTCCAGAAAAGCGCGATGCCTTTGGCGCCACAGTCATCGATAAGATCGAACGCTACGCACCGGGCTTTAAAGATCTGGTCGTGCACGCCGAAATCCGCACACCCCATGAGATTGAAAATGAGATAGGACTCACCGAAGGCAACATCTTTCAGGGCGAGTTAACCATCGATCAGCTGCTCTTTAACCGTCCCTTTCCTGGCTACGGTCAGTACCGCATGCCGCTGAAGAACATGTACATGTGTGGCTCGTCAACGCACCCGGGCGGGGGTGTGTCTTCTGCCTGTGGCGCGAACGCAGCGCGCGAAATCCTGCGCGATCTCAAGCGGCCCAATACGGTCCCCGAGGATGATTTCTACGATGAGTAATCCAGATATCCTTCGCGAGAACAGGTCTGATCCCTTTGCCGGTGAGCGCCTCAAACTGTCTCCCTTTCACGAGCGTCAGGCCGCGCTGAACCTTCGCGACGCCTGGTCTTCCTGGAACGGCTACAAGTTCGCCGACTATTACTACGACGTGGACTACGAATACTTCAACATCCGTAATACCTGCGGGACCTACGATATCTGCCCCATGCAGAAGTATCTTATCGAGGGCCCGGATGCCATGGCCATGCTCAACCGCATGGTCACCCGCGATGTCAGCAAGCTGCGCATTAACCGCGTCACCTATTGCTGCTGGTGTACCGACACCGGTCGTATGATCGATGACGGGACAATCTTTCGCTTAGGCGAAGAAAAATACATGCTGACCTGCGGAAGCCCAAGCATCGCCTGGCTGCGCAAAAGCTGCGTGGGATTCGATGAGGTCAGCGTCACCGAGCACACGGAAAACCTCGCAGCCCTATCGCTGCAGGGCCCGACGAGCTTCGCAACTCTAAAAAACATGGGTTTTGACGAAGTCGCTGAGCTCAAACCCTTCGGAATCCTTCATCTACCCTTTAAGGGGACGGAGATCATGATCTCCCGCACGGGCTTTACCGGTGACCTGGGTTACGAGCTATGGATAGACCCGGAGTATGCACTGGCAATGTGGGACGCACTGTATGTCGCAGGCGAACACTTCGGCATACAGCCTTATGGAGAGTCTGCGACGAATATGGCGCGCCTCGAAGCTGGCTTTCTGATGCCCTATATGGAGTTCAACGAAGCGCTCAAAACCGTTAACTTTGAATACGATCACACGCCTCTGGAGTTGGATTTGGGATGGATCGTTGATTTTAAAAAGCCGCACTTTAATGGTCGCTCGGCACTGCTCAAGCAGCAGCAGGAAGGACTCACGCGTAAGCTGCTCAAGCTGGATATCGAGGGCAACAAAACCGCAGAAGAAGCCATCCTCTACAACAACGAGGCTTGCAGCCACGAGATCGGATATGTGACTTCCGCCATGTGGTCACCTGCCGTGAAGGCCAATATTGCCTTTGCGTTTGTGAATACGAATGCCTTGGGCGGTGACATCTGGGCAGAGATTTACCATTACAAAGAACTGCGCCCCCATCGCAAGATGGCGCTATGCCAGATCAGCGACAAGCCCTTCTGGGTGAATCCCCGGGCGCGCCAGACACCTCCGGGGCTTACTTAGTAACTCGAGACCTGTTGAATTTCGTCCCGCCACTCCGACAAATTCATACCGATCGCAATAAAACCCAAAATCCATAGCGACTCGTCCCAGGCGAACATCCAGTGCCCCCCGGACGCCCAATAGGCAGCAATCAACCACAGGAAACCGTACAGCACAGCCTTACTGATGCGCGCGACTTTGAGAGCTGTTCCATCCGTAACCCCCTTTTCCTGCAGCCTCACCATCACCTCGATAAAAAACAAAATGCAGACCCAGAGCACCACTTCAAGAAAATCTGCCCAAGCCAGTTCCCACTCCACCCGTAAGCCCGCGGCATCGGTGATCAGTTGCCCCTGGTCAAACTGATACAGGGTTCCGGCCGACGCGATGGAGGCACAACTATCGGCAGTAATCTCCCAGTATTCCAAATTGCGCGCATAACTCAGGCCCTGCCCCGCGAACGCACAGACGTCCGTTGCCGCGTGCTCCACACTGCGACCCAGCTCCATCAGAATATTGCCAAAAGCGACGATGGTATGGCCGATGAAGACAATGCAGAGAAGTCGCAAACCCTGCATGACGCGTACACGGGTTTTTGTGAATGCGTCGTCAGATAGCAAATAGGTCTCGAGTTCCAACAAAAATAGCAGAAGAAACCACGCCGCCTCATCCAGAGTGGTGGCAAAAGCGGAGGTCCAGTCATGCCACTGCCAACCCGCGTGGACCGTATGACTGGCGACGGTAATGTCGTTGATGATGTAGTTGATCCAATTAACCAGCAGCAGACTATAGACAAGGATCTTGATGATCTGCCGCGGGTTCATCGCGAAAAAGCGTCCTCCCTGGTGGACGGAAGACAGGGGTGCCGAAGACACTGCTAAAGCGGCTTGCTCACCGCCACGCTCATGCGCTTTAGACAAGGAGGACTCCTCCGCTGGTCACAGGAAGCGGGCGCGACTCACAGCTCATTACAAAGCTCGGAGAAACCACTGGTAATCAAGATCCGGAATCTCGCCATGGTAATGGTCACTCTCTCCTTGACGGATCGCTGCGTAGGCATCAACAAACATCTGACCCAGGTAATCCGGCAGGATGTCGCCCTCACGAAAGAGCGTAATCGCTCTATCGAGTCGCGTTGGCAGGGTGGTTGAATTTTCCGAAAGATCAGCCTCTCTGGGTATGGGCTCTCCGGGATCGCGCTGACGTTTTGTACCCGCATGCATACCCGCCAACACAGCTGCCAGAACCAAATGAGGATTCGCGTCGGCGCCCGCGATACGATGTTCAATTCGCCGGTTGCTCTCCGTGGCCCGGGGAATGCGCAGGGCCACCTCACGATGATCATAGCCCCAGCTCGCCCCCGATGGTGCGAAGGCTCCGGCCTTGAAGCGGCGATAAGAATTCGGATTGGGCGCAAATAGCAGCATTGCCTGGTCTATCGTGTCGCCTAAGCCCGCCACCGCGTGACGCAGCTTGGGCATGAGGCGCGGCGGATCCACAGGATCGGGGTCCGCAAAGATGTTGTTTCCGTCAGCATCGTAAACGCTGGCATGGATGTGCAAACCGCTCCCCGCTAACTCGGCAAAGGGCTTTGCCATGAAGGTCGCTCCAAAGCCGTGACGACGTGCTACCCCTTTGACGATACGCCTAAGAAGCAGCGCGTGATTGCCGGCTGTTACCGCGTCGTCCTGATGGTGAGTGTTGATCTCCCACTGCCCCGGCGAGAATTCGCTGTGGATCGCGGTGAGCGGTACAGACTGAATCTCGCAAGCAGTTCGCACATCGTTCAGAAAATCGTCGCAGTCGAAAAGGTCATCAGGCATGCAGTATTGGATACCCTCTTGCCGCTGCCCAATACCCGGAATCTTCCCCAGTAAAGGTGCTGGTCGGGCCCCGTCACCATTGGCAAGCAGATAGAACTCAAGTTCCGTCACCACCGTGGGTCGCAGCCCATTGGCGGCGTAGCGCTCCAGTACTCTCAGCAGTGGACTGCGCGGATCCAGCCACTCGATATGCTCTTCACTTCGCGCAAATCCCGTGAGCACCTGTGCCATGGGTGTGGCGTACCAGGGCACACGAGCAAGCGTCCCTGCGATGGGGCGTATGATCTGATCTGGATCGCCGCCTATTTCGCTTTGAGGCACTCCGTCGTACAAGTCGCCACGAACACCGAGGAGCGGCACGGTTCGCGGCACAGAAAAGTTACCAGCAAACAAAGCGTCAAATTCCGCGCGCTGGAGGCGATTGCAGCGCAGGAGCCCGTTGATATCCGGCATCAGCACCTCGAGCAGATGAACATCCGGGTTCGCGGTGAGAAATTGCTCCAGTTCTTCTGGCTGGGCGAAATTCATAAATGTCTCTACTGACTTCTAATCGTGACAGTCAAAAAATACAGCCCAAAATCCTCCACCAGTGGTATCGGGGAGAAGTCAATCCACTGTACCCTTGAGCTAATCTCTCCATGTTAGCGTTAAATCCGCTTACGATGCACGGATACTAAGGAGCACTAGATAATGTTTGGCCTGCGCGCACTCGAGGAAAGCACAGAGCACACCGGCTCTTACTACGCCGCAAGCGCGAACTGGACAACCAACTATGCCCGTCTTGAAGAGGATCTGAGCTGCGATGTAGTCGTGGTTGGAGGTGGCTTTAGCGGCGTCAACACCGCCCTCGAACTCGCTGAACGCGGCTATGACGTGGTGCTCCTCGAAGCCAATAGGATCAGCTGGGGTGCCAGCGGTCGTAACGGTGGTCAGATTATCGGGGGCATCGGACACGACCCGGAGCGATTCATCAAGCGTATTGGCGAAGACGGCGTGCGAGCCATTTATCAGATGGGCATCGAAGCCCGCGACGTAATCCGCGAGCGCGTAGAAACCTACGATATTCAATGCGACCTCAAATGGGGCTACTGCGATGTCGCTCTCAAGCCGCGGCACATGAAGCAGTTTGCAGAGTGGCAGGAGTTCGAGCGCAGCATCGGCAATCCGCATGCGTACACGCTTCTGGACCGCGGTGAGCTCAAAGAATACGTGGTGTCGGATCGCTATCTGGGCGGACTGCACAATACGGCGAACGGCCACATTCAGCCGCTGAATTTATGTATCGGCGAAGCAAAAGCCGTGGAAACACTGGGCGGAAGAATTTTTGAGCAGTCTCGGGTTACTTCCCTGGAACAGGGCACTCTTGCCCGGGTGCGTACAGACCAAGGCAGCGTCAGTGCAAAACAGGTCGTTTTTGCCGGCAACGCCTATATGGGCGGTCTGATTCCAAAACTTGCCAGCCGTGTGCTGCCCTCCTCCAGCTCGGTCATCGCTACCGAGCCACTCCCTAAGGAGCTGGTGAAAAAGCTAATGCCTGGAGATGTAGCGGTTTGTGACCCTCGCACCGCCCTCGATTACTTCCGCCTGTCCGCCGACAACCGAATGTTGTTCGGCGGGCTCTCCAATTACACCGGCATGGAACCGAAAAACCTGGAGGCCGTTATGCGCAGAAAGATGACGGCGGTTTTCCCAGAGCTTGGCGACATGACCATCGATTTCGCGTGGAGCGGATGGATCGGTATTGGTCTGAACCGCATGCCCCAGCTCGGCAGGCTTGCCGATAACGTGGCGTACATTCAAGCCTACTCCGGCCACGGCGTTGCACCCACGCACATCATGGCACGCATCACCGCTGAAATGATCGCCAAAGAAACTACGCGCTTCGATATTATGGCGAAAATTAAGCACTGGCCTTTTCCCGGTGGCAAGCTACTCCGCCGCCCTGCACTGGCAGTGGGCATGGCCTATTACAAGGCCCTGGACGCGTTCTAGGGCAACAATCAAGAGTGCGACGGAGTCCAGACAGCTGAACTTCAACGCAGACGAAAGGCAATACAAGAGGCAAGCAGACGCATGAACGAGCCCGCATCATCAACTGTCATCGCGATCTTTGCCTACTGCAATGGCCTCATGTTGGCCGCCGGTCTCGCGCAACTTGGGTATCTGGCGCAACTTGCGAGAGCGTCGAATTGCACGGCGGATGCAACCGCCTTTGCCCTTCGCGACCGCTGAGCCCGCCGTGGATCTGTACACCACGACCATTGCCATCAGCGTATTGCTGTTTATCGCCATCGGCAGCTATGCGGGGCGCAAGGTCAAGAATATCGATGATTACTTTGTGGCGGGGCGCCGGGCGCCTACCCTGCTGATTGTCGGCACTCTGGTTGCCAGCGTCTTTAGTACCTCAATCTTTCTCGGTGAAGCCGGCTTCACCTATGACGGACAGCTCGGCCCCTATCTCTTGCTCCCGGGCATTGCCGTCACTGGCTACATCTACGGCGCGCTATTCTTCGGAACTTTTTTGCGACGCAGCCGGGCGTCTACCGTAGCCGAGTTCTTTGGCCAGCGCTTTGCCAGTCACCGGGTGCAGCAGATCTCTGGTCTCACCATCGTGCTGGGATTAGGCGGCTACCTGCTGGTTGTCACCCAGGGTGCGGCGATACTCATTTCCGACTTGACCAACATCAGT
>NZ_CBFIIF010000050.1:0-12575 GCF_965662665.1 Congregibacter sp.
ATCCGAGAGAGTTCTGATACTGCTCCGCAGTCATAAGACTGGTGAGCGCTTTAGTTCCGGGACTTTCGGGCTCGACAACGGACTCAGAACAGCCCGCTAGCGCGCCTAGCACCAAGCAGCTCAAAGAGATGGAACGAAAAACGCTTGCAGAACCAAGCCGCGACACATCTCGTCGCGACGCAAACAGGCATTTCATTGTATTAACGCCCTACCTTTTATTGTTATTACCTCTGGGCTCGCCTTTGGCTTGCGGCTAATCTAACACCCCTCGCACAGCTTTATCGCCCAGAATTCGACCTTCATTATCGTACATATAGCGACTGCTTATCCACTGCTGATACCCGTACCCCCCTCAACAGCGCACATGCGTCGTGACAATATCGGAACAACGTTGAAAACCCCTTACTAGAGCCTTCGTGCAATCCGGTCGAAGGGGCTCAAAAGACCCGAGTCAGCGAGCGATGTACACCACGCACCATGACCCGTGGAAAAAGCCGAAGTGCACTATAATCCTTGCTCATTATTCGCGTTACTGACTTGAGCGCTCACGCGCAAACGATACCGAGATAACTGCTATTACTACGCCGATTACAACGCCAATACGCTTTTTGCTGTGTTTGGGAGCGGCCCTCACCACTGCCTGTGGTGGCGGTGGCGGTGGCGGTGGCGGTACGACTGAGACCGCGCCCATTGCCCAAGCACCCCCGACGCAAAGCTGCAGCGTCGCCACACAGAAGGATTTCGTGCTCTCGGCAGCGCAGGACTGGTACCTCTGGTATGACGAATTGGCAACGGTCAACCCAGACGACTTTGCCAGCGCAAGCGCGTATCTCGCTGCCCTTACGGCCCCCCTGGCTGAGGATTTTAGGGACCCGGGGTTTTCCTACCTCACTACCGTGGCGGAAGACGAAGCAAACTTCACCAGCGGCGCATTTGTAGGATTCGGCTTTCGCTTCGCCATCGATGATGGTGGGAGATATCTCATCAGCGATGCCTTCGAAGGCGCACCCGCCTTTGAGGCGGGCTTTAGACGCGGTGCAGAAATTCTCGCTGTCGACGCAGGACAAGGCTACGTCTCCATGCGTGAGTACGAAAGTCAGGGAGCCACGCTAGACACGATATTTGGTGGCTCTGTAGATGGCCTTGAGCGCGGCTTTCGCCTGGCGCTTGACGGAAGCACGGTCGAAGTTACCGTGGCGAAACGAGAGCTCGATATTCCGCCCTTAGCGACCGCCCCCCGAACCCTCGAGCGCACCGGCACAAGTCCCGTGGCCTACCTACACCTGCGCAGCTTTACCCTATCAGCAGAGTCTGCGCTGGATAATGCCTTCACCGAAGTCGCCGGACAGGGCGTCACGGACTTTGTGATCGATCTGCGTTACAACGGGGGTGGCCTGGTGGGCGTTGCGAGCCGGTTTATGGACCTTCTCGGCGGCGAAATAGCCGACGGCCAAATTGCCTACAGCCTCAGCCACAACAACAAACGCGCTGCCGAAAACGAATCTTTTGAATTCGCGCGCCGCTCCAATAGCGCGAGTCCAGTTCGGATAGCGTTCCTCACAAGTGAATCCACAGCGTCTGCGAGCGAGTTGCTCATCAACAGTCTCGAGCCCTTTGCTGAGGTGGTGCTCATCGGCAGCGATACCTCCGGCAAAGCCGTGGGGCAATACGCATTTGATCAGCCAGGCTGTGACACTCGACTGCGCCTCGTGTCCTTCGAAAGCGTGAACGGCGAAGGTTTCGGCGGCTTTTACACGGGCCTGGTGGATACCGGGCGTTTTACGCTCTGTGCCGTAGAAGACACCTTTGGCGGAGCATTTGGAACGCCGGAAGATGCGCTAACCGCGGGCGCCCTCGCCTGGCTTAACGAGGGGACATGTCCATCGAACGTGAACATCAATAGTACGAGCCGACGAGCGCTGCGCCGAGGCCCCTCTCCCATTACGGCGCTGAACAGGCCTGATCGCCGCGCTACCTGGGTCCAGTAACTCCCTTTTGAATATCGCTGCTCCCGCCATGCCAAACTCGCCCACCTTTGCGCTGCAGCCGAATCCTCTAACAGGCCAGAGACGCGGGATGAGGGAGAGCCCCAGACTGACTACTCACCCATAGACGTGCTGGTTTAAAGCAAAAACAAGCTATGCTTGAACACAACGCTATGCAAACAGCTAAAAAATAATCCAACGAACGATGGAGATAACCGTGCCAAAGAATATTCTCACCGGGCTCCTTGGGGCTTCGCTACTCACCGCGAGTATCGCGGGGAGCGCACAAGTCGACGGGATCCAAAGCGAACACGCTCAGAAGACTCTGGAGATTTACCGCAGCATCGTCGAAGTGGACACCTCGAAAACCAAGGGGAACACGCTGGGTGTTGCCCAATATCTCGCGGACGAACTTCTCGCAGCGGGCTTTGCAGAGGATGACGTCCGCGTTATTCCCAAGGATAACTTTGGAATACTTATCGCCACCTATCGTGGCGACGGCAGCTCAGGCAAGAAGCCCATACTGCTCCTTGGACACATGGATGTGGTCGAGGCCTATGCCAAGGACTGGGTACGCCCTCCCTTCGAGCTGACGCAGGACGACGTCAACTTTTATGCCCGCGGCACCATCGACAACAAGTTTGGCGTTGCCCAGCTTACGGGCACGATGATCAGGCTAAAAAAAGAGGGCTTTGTACCCGATCGGGATCTTATCCTGGCGTTCTCAGGCGATGAGGAGAGCGGGATGATCACCACCCGCATGATGGCCTACGATATGCCGGAACTTGTGGAAGCGGAGTTCGCGCTCAACTCAGACTCCGGCGGCGGCAGCCTCACCGCAGACGGCAGAGCGATTGACTACAGCCTGCAGGCAGCGGAGAAAACCTTTGCAACCTGGGAAATCACCGTACGCAACCCCGGCGGCCACAGCAGCCGCCCCCGGGATGACAATGCCATTTATGAACTTGCCAGTGGTATCAAGGCCATCGAAGCCCATCGTTTTCCTGTGATGTGGAGCGAAATGACCCTCTCTTACTTCCAGCAGGTAGGGCAGAAGCTCGGCGGAGAACTAGGCGACGCCATGGTGCGCTTTGCCTACGACCCGGAAGATGAAGAGGCGGCTGCGCGGCTGCGCACCGAACCCTCCTATGTGGGAACAACGCGCACAACCTGCGTGGTCACAATGCTGGAAGCAGGACACGCAGAGAACGCCCTACCCCAATCTGCGACGGCCACGGTGAACTGCCGTATTTTTCCCGGGGTTGCCGTAGCCGATATCGAAGCCGAGTTGCGCGCTGTGGTAGGCAATGCCGAAGCTGAGTTTGTACTTCTCGGCGATCCCACGGAGAGCCCTATTTCGGAGATTCGTGCAGACGTTCTTTCCGCGGTCGGTAAAGCCGTTCACAGTCGCTATCCCGGCCTTGATCTCATTGCGTATATGTCGTCCGGCGGGACCGACGGCATGCATTTTCGCAAGGCCGGCGTGCCTACCTTTGGCGTCGGCGGTATCTTCATGAACCCCGACGAGAAGTTTGCTCACGGCCTCAATGAACGTGTGCCAATCAAGGCGTTTTACGATGCACTGGATCATTGGTCGATTATCATTCGCGATCTCACTGGCAAGTGAGGCGCTTCGATCAATGGGCCCCGCCCCTACGTAATTTACGTCCGATAGTGTTAGATTTGTAATCAGCCAAGCCGGTAAGGGTGCTGAACCGATGGATATGCCTGATACCCCTGCGAATGAGTTCGAACGTCTGTTTGCGCTACATCAAGCGCATCTCCTGGATACACCTCCGGACACGCGCGTCGATGAAATCACCCAACGTGCACAGCAGCACTTTGGCGTGCAGACAGTTCTGGTTAGCCTGGTAGACGAGCATCGTCAGTGGTTTATGTCGCGCCAGGGTCTGGAGGCGACTGAGACCGAGAGGAACATCTCGTTTTGCGGGCATGCCATACTCAGCGATAAGCTGCTTCTGATTCCCGATACACACAAGGACCCGCGTTTCCGCGACAACCCCCTGGTCACTGGCGATCCCTTCATTCGATTCTATGCGGGTCAGCCCATTCGAGTCCCTGCGGGACACCGCGTGGGCACTCTCTGCCTTATAGACCCTAAGCCGCGCACACTCTCATCCTCAGAGCAGGAAACTCTGGTCTCTCTGGCCGCCGAAGTTGAGAGCGTAATCGCGCGGCGACAAGCAGAGTAAGCGCACTCAGTGGACCCGGATTTCACCTAACAGCTACCCGAACGGGCGGCTGTTTCCGCGCCGTCCAGAGCGCATCGACAGTAAAAACAATAACGGCCGCCCAAATAAAGGCAAAGCAGATAAGTTTCGGAATGGTAAGAACCTCCCCAAAATATACTGCAACGCCGAACTGCATCGTCGGCGCAAGGAACTGCATAAAGCCGACCGCTGTTAGCGTGAGCCGACGCGCGGCGACGGTAAAAAAGAGTAGCGGAAAAACGGTTAGCGGTCCTGAGAGCAGCAATAGCGCAGTAGTCGTAACATCCGCGACCCCAAACTCGGCCCTGTGGTTGAGCATGAGCCATAAGAGACTTACCGATGCCAGAGGAAACAGTAGCGCAGTCTCAGCGAAAAGGCCGGGCATCGCGGCAACCGCGACGCGCTTGCGGATGATGCCATAGGCGGTAAACAAAGCGGCGAGGGCCAGCGACACCCACGGTAGCCCACTCCCCTGCACCGATAGTACGACCACTCCGATAGCCGCGAGAACCACAGCGATTAACTGCGCCCGTCGCAGTCGCTCCCCCAAAAACAACACGCCGACCGCCACGTACATTAATGGATTAATGTAATAACCCAGGCTGGCTTCGAATATGCGTTCGTTAACCACGCCCCAAATGTAAACGAACCAGTTACCCGAGATACATAGCGCCGAGAGCGCGAGCCAGCCTATAACCCGCGGATCTTTAAACGCACCGATAACCTCAGCCCACTGTTTGCGGAGGGTAATAATCAGCGCACCAAAGGGTACTGCCCAGACGATGCGATGCAGCAGTACCTCGGCGGGAGTCACGGCTTCGATCAACTTGAAGTAAATCGGGAATACACCCCACAAGCCGTAGGCAGCCAGCCCAAAGAATATGCCGCTGCGCAGCTCCGCCGCCTGCCGATCAGCGGGCGTCATGTTGTTGATTGCATCTGCTCTCTCATCTCCTGCACCTCAGCGGCGTCGCATGCCCCTTGCCCCGCCCAGCTGTCGATGCTGGGAGTAGCGCTCAAACCCCGTTGACCGCTCTGATAGTCCCTGTTGAGGGAGTTGGAGGGATAAGCACCACTTCTGCCGCCTACTGAGCCTGTCGTTGCAGCGGTATTAGAACGGGGATTTTGCACCGAGGACCAACCGTCGTCGGTTTTTTTGTAGACACTGCCATTGCGTCCGGCGTACATATCACCCGATCCGGATTGGTAGGCAAAACCATTGTCCTCACCCGAACGGCGACTCACGCCCTGGCCGCCACCACTGGTCTCAAACTCGCGCTGAACACCCTCGGCGGTGCGCGTCACGTCCGTCTCGAGGGTTTTGCCGTCACGAGTGTAGGTACTGCCGCCCGTGATCTGACCTTCGTCCAAAGTACGATCAATAGTCCCCGAACCTCCTTGAGAACCCTCAACGGTGCCGCTGTAGCGTCCGTCCTCAATAACGCTGTTAAACGTCGCCGAGCGGTTTTCTCCGGCAATCACGCTTTCAGAAACTATGGCATCGCCTTGACGCTCGCGCGTGCTGCCAAAATCTGCGGACTGATCACCTCGGCTTACCTCGCCTTCGCTGACAATCGTGTCGCCCTGACGCTCGCGTACTACCTGACCCTCAGTACCGCGGGATGACTCAAAATCTGTGACCATGCGGCCGTCTTCCCACTCGCTTTCGGTATAGCGCCAAGCGTCACCCCGAGTAGCTACACGCTCGCTCCAACCGCTGTTATCGTCAAAGTCGATGTAACGGTTTCGCGCGATCGTCGTATCCGTGTTGGGATTGGTAACAAAGCCGCGACCCGAAAACTCGTCGTTATCCCAAATCGCCTGTCCCCGTCCGTAAACTCCCGTTTCCGGGTTATATACCGCCGCGCCACCTGCCGCGCCGTAGGGACCATAGGCGACAACGGCTTCGCCATAACGGCCCGAGCCCGGGTCGTACCAGGATCCATAGCCATAGGTGGGCGGCCACCAGTAATAGGGATAACCGTAATAGGGGTACCCGTATCCGCCGTAGTAGCCGTAGGCCAAAGTCATGGATACGGCAACTGCGGTGTCGTGTCCGGTGCCCTGAACAACGGTGCCCTCTTCAGACACATGGGCGTTTTCGTAGCCTGCGGTGTAGGCGTACTCAACGCGCTCCTCGTCGCTGCTGCGTACTTGCACAAATGTGGTGTTAAACAGCGGTGATTCCGGAGGTATTTGCGCAAACTCCTCCGGGATGTCGTCGGCGAACTCCCAGGGACCCTGGGCCCCGGACGAACTAAGCCAGGTCGCGTTATGGCACAGGTAATAGACATCGTCATAACGCAACACCTGAAAACTCGTGTTGGCGGCATATTCTATGTTGGTTCACTCAATGGGCACAAAGACCGGGTCACCGGAATAACTCACATCTATGGCTAGCTCTTCCTCTACGCCCCGCGCGACCGTTGCGGTACGTGGGACCGAGGCCTCGAGCGCTGACTCCCAGGCTTCCCGGGTACCTGGAATGCTTGCCCGCAGGTAACTCAGCGCATGATCCTCGACGGGAATCGACTGAAACTCAGTAGGCAATGCGGCGGCAGTGGACCAGGGCCCATCGAGTACGTCGGCGACAAACCAGCGTCCGCTGAACAAGGTATAAAACCGGCCTTGATGGGTGAGCAGGATCTGCGTGGTGTTTGCCGCGTACTGCAGATCGGTTTCCGCAACGCTCATCCAGTGGGGCTCACCATCAAGAACCAAAAGCTCCGCAGGGCGTTGGGCATAGTGAACAACCGGCTCGGCTACAGACGGTGGCAAGAGCGCAGTAGAGCCGGGAACGCAGGCGCGGGCCTGTGACCAATCATCGGTGGCTGGCAGCGCAAGCATTGTCACAGGTAATGAATCAGCCCAGGACCACTCTCCATCCAGCGAATCCGAAGAAAGCCAATCTCCTTGGTAGCAGAGATAGAGCGGACCCTCCTCACCCGAGCGGAGTAAATCCCAAGTGGTGTTTAGCAGGAACTGCAGATCGGAGTCGTCTACCGGCACGAAGAGGGGCTCGCCATTTGTACTTAAAAGCAGCGCAGGCTCTGTGGTCACGATAATCTTCGGCGGGACTTTCCCTAAGCCCGGTGTCGGCGCTATGCGCAGATCCTGTGGCAGATGTTCGAGCACAAGATCCATGGGTACTCGCCGTGAGGTCGCCGTAACGGCGTCACGGATGAGTGTAAGCTCCGGGGCGTCGTCTTCCAGGCCATCAATGTGCAGCTCTTCCACCGTGAACTCGTTGAGGAGAACTTCCCGGTTTGCAAGGTCGGTATCCGTGGACGCGCGAAATGCCATAGACACGGCAAAAACCTCGTCGCTGTCGGCGCGACTGACCTCAAATGCCATCCAGGCAGACAGTGTCTCGAAAGCCTCCCAGCTGTCGATTTGTGGTGCGTACAACACTGCGCTTCCGCGATCGCTGGATACCCTGCGGGGATACCAGGAAGCCACGTCGACCTCGGGTTCGGACTCGCTCACTCCTGGAACTGCGACTGCTTCCGCTGTCGGTTGACGGTCGGTGGTCGGCGAACAGGCGACAGCAGTGATCACCAGGCTTGCGAGCAATAGCCTCAAAGCGGCTGGCGGTCGAAAAGAGTTGTACATGCAAGGACGCCCACAAAAAAACAGAAGCAAATTCTAACCGCTTTCCCTAGCAAATTCGGCTAAATACTGACCAGCACAGGACGCGGCTCAAGCCTCTTGCCCGGCTCGTGATGTGCTTAGCCCGCACTGAAAACGTCTGAGGCAATGCAGAAATAATGAGCGTTGGCAGAAACGAGTGCTTGTCAGGGGAGTAGCTGCAAGTCGTGTTTTCGGGTGATACTGCGATCAAATCAATAACCAAAAGAGCACTCACGATGAAAGCCCAAAGCAATCTTACTGTTATCGGCGCCCCACAACTGGTACTGGCAACCCTGCTCACACTCTGTCTGGGTTGTGTTGCCCAGCTCGCGGCCGCGCAGGGCAAATCCTCGGATGACGAACTCGCCGTGGCAAGCGTCATCATGAGCCTGCAGGAGACCTGGAACAGCGGTGACATGAGCGGCTATCTGGCGCTGTATCAGCAGGATGACTCCCTGCGTCTCACATTCGGCAACACGGTAGTAGAGGGCTGGACAGCTCTCGATACCCTGTTCCGTAAGAGCTATCCGGACCCGCTACGCATGGGCCGCTTCACCGTGGACCGGGTAGACGTGCAGATACTGAGTAAGGACACCGCAGTAGCCTACGGTAACTTCACCCATGTGTTTCCGAAGGAGACCATAAAGGGTGGTTTTAGCCACGTGCTCACGCAAAACGCATCGGGGAGTTGGATCATCCGCCATGAGCGAACTTCACGGGGCGAGGTCATAGAGACGCACTAACATCGTTCAATGCGGCGTCTTAGGGCATACGCCTCCACGAGAGCCTGTGGGTGCGAGTCACACCGTCTACCTCTTCCGTGCCGGACAATTCCAGAGTTTGCCCGCTCAGTCGTGCGTTTCTAAGCTGTTTTGAGCCTACAAAATTTGGGTTGAGACTCTGAGTGACGGTGTGGGTGACCACATCGTCCTGTATTGCGTAGTGCCCCGCATAGTGAAAATACGAGCGGTAGGCATCTGCCAGTAAGCCCGGATCGGTACGCCGGAAGGCCGAACCCGTCGGTAGCAAATCACGGTCACTGCGATTGATCGAGGCGCTCATCCAATCGTCATCTGTGTACACAATCATGCCTGTTGGCTGCTCACCAAAGGGATGGCTGATCCTCTCGCTATCGGAGTAGCTAATGGTCCAGGAATCAAGGTGCCAGGCACCGAGAAGATCATTTTTACAAAGCATTGTGCACGTCCCGCCTGAGTATTGAAATTTTCAAAAATGGTTGGGGGGAAGCCCTGCCGCTAGGAGCGCTATCGCGCAAAGCCGCACAGAGAATCCCGCCGACAGAACACCGCTCATAGTGCTCATGGGTACTCTGCGGCAATCATCGCAGCCGCTTCCCGCGCTGAAGCTGCGGCGCTTTCGGTGCCTATGGTACCCGGTGGAGCGCATCCGTCACCCACGTTATAGAGGCCCCGTATGGGGGTGTTTTGTGGCATGCCATAGCCAGCCCAACGATGCATGCCCGGCGATGCACCGCGATGCTTTGCCCGCACCAGAAAATTCGCGTCGGCGCTAATACCCGGAAAGTTAGCTTCCAGCTCCCGGAGTGTATTTGCCAGGGCTTCGTCAAGGTCGTAATCGGCCGCGTCTTCGGGTGCGCCGTAGGCCGTGTGCAGATATTGACCCGGCGGCGATATACCCGGCGCAATCAGCGTTGGAATTTCCAGATAGATGAAATTGCGGTTGTTACCGAAAACCATACAACCATCAAAGTTTTCTAGAAGCGGCCTATCCAGCGTGAAGCTCACGTGGAGAATCGGCGCTGCTGATGGTCCCGCTTTCAGTTGCTCGATGTAACTACGCTCGAAAACAGCTTCGCCCCCGGCCAACTCAACCGTGCGATCAGGTCCGGTGTTCGAAACAACCCACCGAGCCTCTATGCGCTCCTCGCCGCCATCACCATCGCTAATCGCCACACCCGCTACTCGCCCGTCTTCGACGACAATGCCCTTGCAACCGCGACCACAGCGGAACTCCGCGCCGCGGCGCTGCAGCGCATCAGCAAGATCCTGCATCAGTGCGCCATTGCCCTTGGCGGCCATACCAAAGCGACTACCTTTGCTGCTGTATTTCAGGAATCTGAAAAACTCACCCGCGGGCACCTCATGGAGATTGATACCCATAAGCGCAGCGCAGTAGCCCTGAAACAGGTTCTTAACTTCTTCGTTGTCCGTGTATTGATCAAACCATTCGCGGATGCTGATGCTATCCACTGGTGTCCAGCCGGTAAGCGCTGCCTGAATGTGCTGAAAGAGCGTTTGGGCCTCCGCGGAGTCCTGCATCGCAAACTCGATCATGCCGTACAGTCCGCCACCACCCGGTGGCAGGTCGTAATCACCGTGAGTAAGGCGGTAACGAAGACGGCCAGTAATATCGACCATGTTCATCTCAGCACCCACCGCATCGAATGCTTCGCGGATCGCGCTGCGAGGCCCCATGGGAACCATTAGGGCACCGGTTGTTACGATATTGTCGTCACGCAGACGATGCCCACATCGGCCACCCAGGTGACGACTCTTTTCCACTACCAATACGCGCATACCCATGGCGGTGAGCCGCGCTGCGGCGCACATGCCGCCCATGCCCGCGCCGATAATCACGGCGTCGAAGGTATTGCTATCGTGATTGTCAGTCATGGAGTGCTCTCCCGGTAACGAAGTACCTCTGCGCCAGTACCGCGGGCTGCAGCAGCATGCCTGCGCGCCTATTATCAGCTCGCGCTACTGCTCACGATCTCTTGCGCACAGTGATGATTCAGTCTCGACCTGGCGGATGCGCGAGAGCAATGCCGACGCTGGCAACAAGAGCAAGGCCGATAAAAGTATTGAATGCCGGTTCATAACCGCCAAGTTGATCGTAGGAAATCCCCGCAAGTGCCGGTGACAATGCACCCACTACACAGGTTACCGTCGTCAGAATTCCAAGCAGCGGTGCGAAAGAGTCGGGGCCAAAATAGTTGCCCATGATGTTGGCCATGCTGACGTAGGAAGCACCAAAGCCGATACCGGCGCACATCGCATAAACATACACCTGCCAGTTAGCCGTGGTGATGTAAAGCACAAACAATCCTGCAGCCAGTGCCAGCAGCCCACCACTCCAGATCAGTCGAGGTTCAATTCGGCCGCCCACGGTACCGCAACCAAGACGACCAATGATGCTCGACATAATCAGCAGGCCCACGGAGTTTGCGGTCATGGCATCCTCGATACCCTGATCACGCAGATGCACCACGCCGTGGGCGATGCAAACGTTGAACACCATGGTATAGGCGCAGGCAGCTGCCACGATGAGCCAGGACGCTCGCGTTCTAAACGCATCGGCGGTGTTCCAGGAAACCGCCGATTGATAAACCGGCGCTGCACCGGGCAGAGCATCGTCATCGGAGTCCTCGCTCACAGACAGTGCACCGCCGTCCGGTTCCTGACCCAGATCCGAAGGTTTGTTTCTTACCCAGATCAGGGCGATAAACGCAGACAAAGCTGAAGTGAAAGCCACAAAGTACCAGCCCATACGCCAATCACCGTCAAAGCCGGCGACGATATTATTGAGTATGGGAATGGAGAGTATCGATCCGACGCCGGAGGCACAGAGCACTATGGACATGGCGAGCGGCTTGCGGCGCTTGAACCAATAAGTCACCACCGACTGCACGGGAATGACACCGCCCAAACTGAAGCCAAGTCCGCTGATACCGCCAAAAAACAGCCAGTACTGGAGTTCACTGGCGGTGAATGCAGCCATGGACAGTGCGCCCACAGTGAGCACCAGGCCGCCGGCGAATAAGGTTTTTCGCACACCCAGCTTGTTGACGAGCACACCCACCATCGGTGAGGTGAGTCCCATGCAAAGGATAAATGCCGAGAAGCCGTAGCCTAAGGCACTGCGGCTGAAACCCAAATCTTCTGCCATCACGGCATTCAGCACTGAGCCCCCATAGTAGGGAAACGCCGTATTCAGCAGATAAACGATGAACACGGTGACCACAAGCTTCCACCCGTAGAACCCGGGCTTGTTCATTGAACTGCCTGCGGCGGAAGAGCTCACTCGAAGAGGCCTGCGTCGCGATCGATCAACAGTGCACTGCCCGATCCGGCTGCGCCGGCGGCCGATACAATGCCGCGGCGAAGACCACGACGCTCAAGCTCGTCCAGTAGTGTGAGGGTCATGATCGCGCCCGTGGCTCCCATAGGATGACCGAGAGCTATGACGCCGCCGTTGACGTTGTGACGCTCGCCATCAAGACCGAACTCGCGCTCTGCAACCACGCTGGTTGCGGCAAAGGCTTCGTGAATCTCGAACAGATCTATGTCATCAGCGGACAGTCCGGTTTTGTTGAGAAGGGCGCGCACAGCCTCAACACAGCCAGTGAGCACCTCAAGGGGATCTGCGGCAACGGTAACGCTATCGGCGATGCGGGCCCGGGGGGCAACATTCAAGGACGCGGCGCTATCGCTATCCCCCAGTAACAACAGGCAGGCCGCGTCGGCCATAGCCGGCGAATTGCCCGCAGTGTGAATGTGCTCGATCGCGTCTAGTTCGGGACTGGCTTTGAGCTGATAGGCGTCAACGCCGGAGGCACCAATCTTTGCAAACACCGGATCCATGGCCGCAAGACCTTCCAGTGTGGTGCCAGAACGTATGCATTCATCCTCCAACGCCTCGCCATCCGGTGTACGAATGGGCACGATCGACGCTTTAAAATGACCTTCTT
>NZ_CBFIIF010000051.1:0-12148 GCF_965662665.1 Congregibacter sp.
GTTGATAGGCTGGGTGTGGAAGCGTTGTGAGGCGTTGAGCTAACCAGTACTAATTGCCCGTGAGGCTTGACCATATAATCCAAGTTATTTGCTGTAAGCGAGCGATCGCGAGCACCAACAAGAAGACTGCGGATGTTGTGATTGAGTCAGAGTGTGTAGCAACACGCTTAAAGAAAAATCCGGACTGAACAGCCGGACCTCAGCTTGAACTACCGACCTAATTTGTTGGACGGTCTGTACATCGACCCCCAACATGCCAGTTTGCCTGGCGACCATAGAGCATTGGAACCACCTGACCCCATCCCGAACTCAGCAGTGAAACGATGCATCGCCGATGGTAGTGTGGGGTTTCCCCATGTGAGAGTAGGTCATCGCCAGGCGCCAAAACGAGGAAACCCCGTACACGTTAGTGGACGGGGTTTTTTTTGGTCGATTTTTCGTCAAAAAGTAGGATTTCACATCGTCATAAATTTACTTCCAGGCGTCATTAACCGATTCTTTTTGTCCATCCGAGGATGGGACTATCACTCCTAATGCTCCTGCCATTGGGAAAGACGCAGATTACTATGAACACATGCCTTCATCACACTGAGCTGAAAGCGGATTACGTTTGCGCGGTGTGTGGGAAATATTTTTGCGAAGAGTGTGTTGGCGAGCGTTTTTACCCGCGACCCGGCTACATCTGTCACCAATGCTCTGGAGAAAAGCCGGCAGATGCGCCCCAGCCGCTTCCCCAGCACCCTAAACCGGAAAAAGCCGGAGCGAGCTCAGCGGCGACCAAACAGTCCGTACTTACGACAAGTATTGAATGGGCGGTCACAGTAGTTTGCTTAGTGATAATTGTGGGTTTGGGTGTCTATCGTTATACCCGGCCTGCATGGGAGCCGGAGCTGCTGTCGAATGAGCCTGAAGATGTGGCGACCTATTGCTTAAGTGTTGTTAATGCAATGGAAGAAGAAGACCAGGTACCTACCCTGGCTAACGTAACTCGGGTTTGTCCGCCGCCGGTCGCCGCCGAAAAGACGCCGTCAGGGATTGTCGTCACTACCCCGGACGCTTTTGTCTACGGATTTAGCGAGATTGAAATCGAATTTGATCCCCTCACTATAACCGTCGCGGAGTAGCGCTGTTTTGAAACGGTCCTTGTCACAGCATCGAGTAACGCAGGCTTTATCCCAGAGATCATTGGGTGGCGCTAGAGGTTTTACCCTGCTGGAAGTGATGATGGTTTTGGCCATTGTGGGGGTACTGGCTTCCCTGGCCCTGCCGATGGATCAGTCCTATGTGCAGCGTGCCCAGTTTGTGGAGGTTACGACCTTTATGGGAGAAATACGCACCGCGTTGCAAGTAGAAACAGCAGGTGGCGCAGACTTCCCTACGGAATTGGTGGGTTCCCAGTCTCGTGTCGCAGCGCGTCAATCTGGTGGCCAGAACGTACCGCGACGAGAGTGGCGAATCACACCAGACAGTGAGTTGATCGATCAGTATTACTATGACTAAAACATCAATCAGGATTGAGCCTACGTGGTCCTCCGTTTAAACCCCGATAAAGTAACTGATTGTCGTGGACGTTGTATGCTGCATGTAGGCGCTATCCGCGTGGGTGACGCTGTTGAGACGGTTTGTGGTCGTTGGGGCCAAGCGCAGTGGCCGGATCCATTCCCTCCGTCAGTTTTGCCGCGGGAATGCCGAAGCACGAGCGTGCGCACCGAATTACGACGCCTGCGCCGCTCACGATAAGCTACTCGCAAGCTCTTCGCTTCTAGGCCAAAATTACTCCCGTTGGCGGCTACTCTTGGTGTGCAAACTCCTTGGTTTTTTGATCTGAGACGCTGCCGCTTGGTGCCTCCGCTTTCTTAAACAGTGAATTAGAGTCTCATGAACAAGCTTGTTGTTACTGTCGTAGTGTCGACTCTTCTGACGCTAGGCATTTGGATGTTCCAAAAGCACGGGACTGCGTCTCCGCTGCCATCTTCGACACTAACTCAGGACGAGCTGAAGTCAGAGGCTCCCTTGGAGCTATCGGAGGGTGCATTGCCGGTAGAGATGGTTGCTGAGTTGGACCATGACCTGTTGCCAGAGGCTTCGGGCCTGGCGGTGTCGGGTCTGGACCCGCAGCGCCTGTGGCTTTTGAACGATAGCGGCAGCCGTTCAGAGTTAGTGGCTCTTGATCTTGAGAGCAATTCCTTTACCCGCGTTAATATCCTTGATACTGCGAATCGTGACTGGGAAGACATCGAGTCTTTTTCCTATCGAGGTACGCCGTGGATTATGATCGCGGATGTCGGTGACAACAGGGCGAGGCGCGGGCAGGTAACGCTATACTTTTTACCCGAGCCGAAGGGCAAAGAGCGCCGCGCTTCTGTGTCGACAACGGTTTCACTATCCTACCCTGACGGCTCTCGGGACGTAGAAAGTGTGGCGATCGACCCAGTGACGAATACGCTCTATCTGCTCAGCAAGCGCGATGAGTATCCAAGGCTCTATGCCTTGACCCTGCCGGAGTTGATCGAGGGTAGGGAATACACACTACAACCGCAGTTGCTGGGGGAAGTTCGAAGCATTCCGCCGCCGACCAGCGATGAGCTGCGAAAATTTCCTAAGTATGGAAAGTATCGGAGTCAACCCACGGGGATGTCGCACATGCCCGATGGCAGCGCTATTGCCCTCCTCACTTACGGCGGAACGTTTGTTGCTCCCCTTGGGAGTGACAGGGATTGGCTGACGGCCCTCAACCAGTCCTTGTGTATGGTGTCGCGACCGGAGCTTGAGCAGGCAGAAAGTATCGCCGCCGATATGCAAGGACGTCTTTACATCTCGAGTGAAGGCAGGGAGGCGCCGGTAATACGAGTGACACCCGATAAGGCATGTCGTTTGGCCAGAGAATAAGGATAAGCTTGCTCTTTCGAGCGATTATAAGCGTAGTTGAGAGGTTCAATGAAACGTTTAGCGACAATTTTACTGAGTGGCGTGATCCTTTTGGCGATTGTGCTGGTCTATAGAGCAGAGACTCACTTTAAGGATCAGGTTCTTGAGGCGGCCCCCGATAAAGATGCGGTGAGCATAGATATCGATGGGGCGTCGCAGCGGCTCTCACAGGCGATTAGCTATCCAACGATTTCCTACGACGACCCTACAAAACTGGATGCAGCCGCATTCGAAGGATTGCGCGCGCATATGCGTGCCAGTTATCCCCTCGTTTACGCAGCCGCTCCTCCGCGCCTGGTGAACGAACATAGCCTGCTGTTTCGATTTCCGGGCACTCGTAGTGATCTAAAGCCGGCACTCTTTATGGGGCATGTAGATGTGGTTCCAGTGGATCAGGCGACAGAAGATCAATGGCGGTATCCGCCTTTTGATGGCGCCATTGAAGAGGGCGTGATCTGGGGTCGCGGTGCCATGGATGACAAAGTGACGGTCTTTGCACTGCTTGAAGCTATGGAGTCCCTACTGGCATCGGGTCTGCAACTTGAACGTAGCGTCTATTTTGCCTTTGGTCACGACGAAGAGATTGGCGGCCCCAGGGGCGCTGCTGCTATGGCTGAACTCCTTGCCAGTGAGGGTGTGGAGTTTGAATTTGTCCTCGACGAGGGTGGCGTGATTACGCAGGGGGTTTTGTCCGATATCGACGGTCCCGTCGCAGTTGTAGGGGTCGCGGAGAAAGGCTTTGTTAACCTTCGACTTACGGTTAATGCCGCTGGGGGACACTCGTCACAGCCCCCGGATCACACGGCCGCAGGCATACTAAGTCAGGCCATTGTCGCTCTGGAGTCGCAGCCATTTTCCAGCGACCTCAGCCACATCAAAATGCCCCTGGATAGCGTTGGCAGTCAGACGGGCTTTGTGACGCGGTTATTGATGGCGAATCTATGGCTCTTCGAGCCCATTGTCGCTCGGGTGATGGCACAGAAACCGTCAACCGCTGCCAGTATGCGAAGCACTATTGCCGCGACCATGCTCGAGGGCAGTTCCAAGTCTAATATTCTTCCTACGCGCGCCACCGCAGTGGTGAATGTTCGCATTATGCCCGGTGATAGCGTGGCATCGGTGAAGGCGCACTTCATCGATGCGATTAATGACCCTCGGGTAGAAGTCACAACATTTATGGAGAACGAACCGTCCGTAGTATCACCCACTGACAGCTTGGGTTATCGGCTTATAGCCCAGAATATCCGAGCGATGGATGAGTCGGTTCTTGTGGCTCCTTACCTGGTAATCGGAGGAACAGACTCCAAACACTTCTACAGTCTTTCGCCGAACATTTATCGGTTCATTATGGTGAGAGCCAGTGCTCAGGAACTCAAACGCATACACGGCGTCAACGAGCAGCTGCCCGTGAATGACTATGGAAACGCCATCGAGTTTTTCATGAACCTTCTTGAGGATACCGCCAAGGGCTGACTATTCAGTACTGCGGAAGCTGGCGTTGAAGTGGGCGCGGCAAAGTGACACATAGCGGTCATTGCCGCCTATCTCAACCTGAGCGCCGTCGGTGACCGTAGACCCATCGGCGTCCTGACGAACCACCATCGTAGCTTTCTTACCGCAATGGCAAATTGTTTTGATTTCTTTGAGATTATCCGCCCAGGCGAGGAGGTACTTACTGCCCTCGAAGGGTTCGCCGCGAAAGTCCGTTCGTAAGCCATAGGCTAATACCGGAATCTCCATTTCGTCGCAGACCCGCCCTAGCGCGAATACCTGCGCCTTGGTTAAAAACTGCGCCTCATCTATGAGAACGCAGTCCAGTTTTCGCTCTGCATTGGCATTCGCTACGACTTCAAAGATGTCGGCTTCACGGTCAAAGATGAGCGCGTCTGCAGCGATGCCGATGCGGGATGTAACTTTTCCGCTACCAAAACGATCATCGAGCGCGGGGGCCAAAATGAGCGTATGCATTCCCCGCTCTGCATAGTTGTAGCTGGATTGCAGCAGTGTGGTTGATTTGCCCGCGTTCATGGACGAGTAATGAAAATAAAGCTTCGCCACGGAATCTCCTAGAGGCTGTTTATCGATCGGCCGGGATGAGGGTTCGTCCCCGGCAGCAAGTAAGCGTGCAAGCATGCCACAGTCTGCATGGCGAAGGCTTTAATACCCATGCATACTCGTTAATAAGAGCGGAGCCATACACCTGGTGCCAAGCCATATCGGAGAGTACCCATCTTGCAGCGTATCCCTGACTATCTAACTGTTCTCAGCGCAGTATGGGTGCTTTTACTGACGCCGTTCTCTGTGGCGGCTGATGAGGGTTCACTCTACAACTACGGCCAAGCCAGCGACGAAGCCCTCACGCTTTACCGTCAAGGCTGGGCCGAAATTCTCGAAAAAGGCCGTTGGGCAGAGGCAGAACGTTTGTATCGAGAAGTCCTGGCAGTGGATCCTGGCTTTGTGATTGCAAAGAGTATTCTTGGGCGAATTACGGAGGACGCCCAAGAGCGAAAGGCGCTAACCGCTGACGTTAACCGCAATCTGTCCGCCGTCGATAAGCCGGGTCGCTTAATTCTCGACCCCTACACCATGACCCTGACGCTCATCAGTGCTCGAGAGACAGGAGAAAGTCTCGCTGAAGACTTTCGTGATGAGCTTACGGGGCTTGCCATTAGTAATTACCGACGTTTTCTTGACCGCTATCCGGATGAGTGGGCAGTGCGTATTGAGTACATCGAGTGGATACACGCTAAACATGGTCCGCAACGGGCTTTGGATGAGATACAGAAGATGCGTAAAGAGGAAGGCCCCCATGTTTCTCGACTGAGCTATTTCCCCGCGTACTTCCATGCGGAGTTGGGTGAGTATGAGCGCGCAAAAAAAGTTGCTCGCGAGTTTGTAAATCAACTCCCTCCCGGAGAGTGGCCGCAGGAGCACTACATTGAGGCCTTTATCGCCTTTGAGCGCGGCGACTATGCCCTTGCGGATACTGCTGTCGAGCGCGCGCTGCAGCTTGCCCCCAGACACTTGATCGCGCAGCGCCTCAACAAGAAAATTAAACAAGCTTTGTCCACCGCTAAGGTGTTGAGCGTGGTGGAAGAGGCCCCAGAGAGTGCCGTGTCTCCAAAACAATAGGCAGGGTCGACTACATCTATCGCATAAGCGGAAAAAGATGAGGGTTTTCGGTGGGGCATGTTGGGAAAAGTACTTTGTTGATTGATGCACCGAAAGAGACGAAACGAGAGTTTTGGTAGTCGAAAAAGCGTAGATAGTCCTGAAGGATGTATCTGCAGCGCCCGAGCCGGTTATAATTGCCGCAGGAAAATTGAGGATTTGCGCATGTTCAATAAGTTTGTGATGACGGCCACCGCGGCGGCTTTGCTGAGTGCCTGTGCCGGGCGCAGCGACTATCAGGCGATTTATCATGCGGAGCAGGGTGACTACGATGCGGCGCTGAGTTCAGCGAAAGCGGCGCAGGGCAGTGGTCTTGATGGGGTGCTGTTTGGATCCGGGGCGAGCGAGTGCCGTGATTACGGCGCAGTGGTCACTGTACATGTTGCCCGGGGCGACTTTGCAGGCGCAACCGAGGCTTGTCGAGATTATGACGAGCAGTGTGCCGTAGTGCCCGATGCCAACCTCTGTTTTTACTACTCTATGAGTGAGCTCAGCGCTGCGGAGTCAGATCAGGATGTTGCCGCTCAACTGACGGAAGACGCTCGGGAAACGCTGCATTTTCGGTGGTTAATGATTCGCGATGACTACGAAGGACGCGAGTTAAAACGTCCAATCTACTAATCCTCCTGCTATCCCTTCAGCTAACCCTGTTGCGGCAGCGCAGATGGGGCCCGGCTCTTACTGCCCAACTTTTTTAGCCGGTTTTTGGCACGAAGCGCAGTGACACCCCGTTGTTACACCAGCGTTGTCCCGTGGGGGCGGGGCCGTCATTAAACACGTGCCCATGATGTCCACCGCAGCGCGCACAGTGATATTCCGTACGCGGAAATATCAATTTGAAGTCTTTCTTTGTTTCCAGTGCATCAGGAATTGACGTGAAAAAGCTGGGCCAGCCGGTTCCGCTGTCGTACTTCATGGGCGATGTGAACACCGGCAGGTCGCATCCCGCGCACACAAATACCCCCTCACGCTTCTCGTCGTTTAAGGGACTGGTAAAGGGGCGCTCTGTAGCCTCTTTGCGCAGCACATCGAAAGCCAGGGGTTGGTCCAGACGTTCACGCCACTCGTCCTTGCTGAGCTCCAGCTTGTCGTCTGCAGAGACCACAGAAAAGCCCTGAGGAATGAAGTCCCGCCATTGAGAGCGGATTTCATCAAGCATCGTGCTCGCCTTTGTGTTGGCCCAAAGCATTGGCGCTGACGCAGTAGCCATCGCCCCCAGTGCGACCTTGGTGGCCGCAGATAAAAATTCGCGTCGTTTCATAAAAGATAAGACAACCGCGTTCGAGAATAATTCCATGTACGCTGATCTCGCGAACATGGATTGACCGCAGACGCCAAGCTTCGCCTGGCGATGGTGTTCAATGACTCGTAGGAAAGCAGAGAATTATGCTTCCTGTAAGCAGGGCTGCTGCTGCACACTAGGCCGCCCGGAAAGAGAGAGGCGCCGATGAGCTCACAGCAAGAACCCCCCATCGCAGGAAGCGGCCTAAGCCTTGAAGAACAGGATCGCATTGAGCGGATCAGTGGCGAGCTGCGCGCAGGCATTGAAGAACTCGGCGAACTGGGTCCCGCGGTGAGTATATTTGGCTCGGCCAGGGTAGACGAGGACAGCTGGGAGTACCGCAGCGCTTGCTCCCTCGGCGAGACGTTAGCGGAGGCGGGTGTTTCCGTGATCACCGGTGGCGGCCCTGGCGTAATGGAAGCGGGAAATCGAGGCGCACGTGCGGGAGATGGGCGGTCTATTGGCCTCAACATTACACTGCCCAGAGAACAGCTTGCTAATCCCTATGTCGATACTGATCTGGCGTTTCGTTACTTCTTTACCCGAAAATTTATGCTCATTCGCTATGCCATGGGGTTTGCGATTTACCCGGGCGGCCTGGGCACAATCGATGAGCTGTTTGAGCTCCTTACCCTTGTCCAAACTGGCAAGCTGCAGCCTTGTCCGCTGGTTCTTGTGGGTCACGACTATTGGAGCGGGCTGTACAACTGGTTGGTGCGCGAGACTGTCAGCCGCGGATACATCGCGCCCGAAGACTTGGACTTGGTGGAAGTGGTACCCGACGAAGAGGTGGCCGCGGCAGTACTTCTTGAGCATATTCGAAAGTCGTGAGTCTCCAAACGGTACGCAAGTAGCATGCAGCCTGTCATTGAAGACTCAGAGAGGGCGAACTCATTATGAAAACTCTACATCTTATGCGCCATGCCAAGTCGAGCTGGCAAGCAGCGGGTCTTGCCGATCATGAGCGCGAACTCAATGATCGGGGTAAGAGAGATGCCCCTCGCATGGGGGTCGCCCTAGCTGAGTTGCTGTCGGCACAGCCGGTGCATTGCAGCTCGGCAGTGCGTGCGAGACAAACGCTCGAGGGTCTCTGCGACGGCTGGCCAGCCATGGCTGTACAGCAACACGAAGTTGACGACGCACTTTACACCTTTGATTATCAGGACCTGCTTCTATGGCTGCAGGACTTTCAAGGAGAAGGTGGCAGCTGTTTCCTCCTTGGGCACAATCCTGGGCTTACGGATCTTTGCAATCAGCTGGTGGGAAGGCGAGCCATCGATAACCTCCCCACCGCGGGTTATCTGCAGCTTGAGATTCCCGTATCCCACTGGAGTGATCTCACGGAGGGAATAGCCACGCTCACCGAATGGCAATTCCCCCGGGACCTACCCTGAGCTGGAAAGCCCTTGAGCAGGCTATTAAGCGCTATTGCCTACGCAGCTGACGCTGCCTGAACACCTTCCCGCCCGTGGGATGTTGAGTAGTCGATTTGTGGTCCCAGGGGTACGACTCCCGTGGGATTTATCGTCCCGTGCGATGCGTAGTAATGCGTTTTGATGTGATAAAAATCCACCGTTTCAGCCACGCCATCTAGCTGATAGATCTCACGAACATAGCCCGCAATGTTGGCAAAGTCTTCCAAACGTTGACGATTGCATTTGAAGTGCCCGTGGTACACGGCATCAAAACGAATGAGCGTGGTAAACAGTCTGATGTCGGCCTCTGTGAGCGTGTCGCCGCATAAGAAGCGGTTAGTGGCTAGGTGCGCCTCTATGTGGTCGAGCTCCGCAAAGACCTCTGCGTAGGCTTCGGCATATGCGTCCTGGCTGGTGGCAAAGCCCGCACGATAAACGCCGTTGTTGATCGCGGGGTAAATGCGGTCGTTCCAGTTATCGATGCTGGGCCGCAGCGCCGCCGGGTAGAGATCAAGATGATTACCCGTGAGATCGTTAAATGCGCCGCCCAGCATGCGAATGATTTCCGACGACTCATTGTTAACGATGCTGTTCGTCTGTTTGTCCCACAGCACAGGCACGGTCACGCGTCCGCTGTAGTCAGGCTGAGCCGAGGAGTAAACCTGATGCATAAAGCTGTGCCCTTGCACGATATCGCCCGTACTGCCCTCATCGGTAACAAAGGTCCAGCCGTTCTCGAGCATGATGGGACTCACAACCGATACATCGATGTGCGATTGCAGGTTCTTTAAACTGCGGACGATCAGCGTACGGTGCGCCCAAGGGCAGGCCAGAGAAACGTATAAGTGATAGCGCCCGGATTCCGCGGCGAAATCGCCGCTCTGCGCGCCGATGCTCTTTCGAAACTGCGCGTCCTCGCGCACGAAACGACCACCCGATGCGCTGGTGTCGTACCAGCGGTCCTGCCAAACACCGTCTACCAATAAACCCATGAGAACCTCCGCAAAAACCTGTTAGTGATTTCCTGATTGAGCTTCAAGATTAAATTCGAACAAGAAGAAAGAAAATCAGTAAAAAATCAATTTTATGTTCGATTTATTAGAATGATTGCCAGGTCTTTGTCTGAGCAACAAGCAGCTCGCCAAGGCGGCATGTGGCAGGCCCTGCTTTGTCGGGGTCCGCGTAGGTCAAAAACAGGGTTACTCGACGCCGGGAGCCTCGCTCCATGGGCAACTCCCGCAGCCGCCCGTCGGCAAGTTCCTCGCTGATGCGCGTGGCCGGTAGCCACGCAAAGCCCATGCCTCGTCGAATCATGGTGATGGAGGTAGCCACGTGGCTGACCGTCCAGCGTTGCTCGGCACCCAGCCAGCCCGAGTCAACTCTCTGGCCCGTAGCCGAGTCGCGGACAACGATTTGTCGCTCTGCGGACAGATCCTGGAGGTTCAGGGCCCGATCGAGGGTCTGGAGACAATGCTCTGGATGGGATACGGCGATAAACTCTATGTCCATAAGGGGCTCCCCGAGGAACCCAGAGGGGACTTTTCCTGCAACCAGCAGATCTACGTCACCCTGAAGTAGGCGCTCAGAGCCCCCCGAAAGGACACTCTCTACAAGCTCCACGCGAGTGTATGGAAACTCTGTGGACAACTGCTCGAGGGCTTCAGCGAGACAATGCTGCGGAAAGGTTTCATCAACAGCGAGACGCAATTCGGGTTCGTCTCCCTGGGAGAGACTTCCCGCGATGGTTTCCAGTTGCTCTGCTTGGTCAATGAGCTGACCGGCGCGGCGCAGCATCAATTCACCGGCGTCGGTAAGCTGCGCCTTCCGTCCAACGACTTCCAGCAACTGGAGATTGAGCTGGTCCTGCAGTTTATGTACCGCATGATTGATACTGGATTGGCTTTTGTGGATAGCCTCGGCAGCTTGCGCAAAGCCGCCATGTTCCACGACTGCACGAAACATGCGCCATTGCTCTAGGGTGCTGCGGCTCATAAATCTCGACCTCTATCTAAAAAATCGAACGGTATAGGCCAAATAAAGCAATATTCTTACGATTTAACAAGCGCTAATGTGACAGCAACTCAGGTGAAAGCAATCAAAGGAGGTCCTTATGAACCGTTCACTTCAGCAGGTTTTTCGCGCCCAGCCCAGCACTGATGGCGCTGGCGTTGCCATTCAAAGGGTTGCGGGCTTTGAGCAGGCCGGCATGGATCCCATTTTGATGATCGATGAATTGCGCTCCGAGCACCGGGAAGACTTTGCGGCCGGCTTTCCGCCCCACCCCCATCGCGGTATGCAAACGCTGACCTATATGAAGCACGGCGGCATTATTCATGAGGACAGTCAGGGCAACCGTGGCGAGATACGCAGCGGTGGCGCACAGTACATGAGCGCTGGACGGGGAATCATCCACTCGGAAATGCCTACGCAGGACAGCATGGGGCTCCACGGTTTTCAGCTGTGGTTCAACTTGCCCGCCGCAGAAAAAATGCAGGCGCCAAGGTATCGGGACCTGCCCGTGGCCGAGCTCGCACAAGCCGCTGGCAGAGGTTTTAAGGTCACTGCGGTTTCTGGTGAATGGCAGTTTGATGGGGTATCAACACTCGAAGGGCCCCTGCACGAATTAGCGCCCCAGGCTGCCCTGGCAGACCTCGGTCTGGATGCCGAAGCAGATGTCACACTGGCGACAGAGCCCGGGGAGTCGGTGATGGCCTATGTGTACGACGGCGAAGTGAGTTTTGACGATGCCGGCTACGGCGAGCGGCAAATGCTGTTGTTCGGCGATGGAAATGCCTTGCGATTGCGAGGTGGTGCCCAGGGAGCGGGTTTGTTGATTCTTCGCGGTCGACCTATTGGTGAAAGAGTGGTGCACTACGGCCCCTTCGTGATGAACAGCGAGGCTGAAATACAGCAGGCAATCCGCGATTACCAGTCCGGACGTTTCGCTGCCTAAGCCCCGCCACAAGGGGCCGCAGGGCTGCAAGGGACGCGTAATGGTGCTACCCTTGCAGCCCTTTTCGTTACGGATAAATCATGCGTTTTTCCTTTTTTATCAGCGCATTAACGCTGGCGACGCTCGCCGGTTCCCTCGCGGGCTGCGCAACTCCGGTGGAGCCCGAAGCGCCACTCTTCACGAGCTGTGAGGAGCCTCGGCCTCAAGTGTGTACGATGATCTTTGCGCCCGTTTGCGCAACCAATGCTGCGGGAGAGACGTCGACGCATGCCTCTGGTTGTAATGCCTGCGCTGACGACCAGGTAGCCACGTCTGTTGAGGGCGCCTGCGACGAAGAGGGAAGCGGCTTATGAGCCTTACTAATCGAATTTTGCTGGGCATGCTTGCCGGTATCTTACT
>NZ_CBFIIF010000052.1:0-10988 GCF_965662665.1 Congregibacter sp.
CGGGATCCCGCGGCGTGATCATTACCGATACGCTGATGTTCCTGCTTTTCACAATAGCGACGATTGCCTTTGTAGGATATCTGCTCAATGGACTGGGCGGTTTTGAACACACCATCGAAGAGCTCACACGTCAGAACGTCAAACGCGACATCACGGCATGGCACGGCACCATCGGCGCAGGCACCGAGTGGCCCACCGCCTGGGACTTTCTTATCTGGCTGGTGATCATCGACCTGGCCTGGAGCATCGTCTATGCCGTCAGTCCCTGGCAGTCCAGCCGACATCTCATGGCCAAGAATGAGCACGTGGTACTGCGCGCCGCGATTTATGCCTGTTTTGCCGTGATTTTCATGCAGATCCTGATTTACGGTGCCGGAGGATTTATCAACCTGGCTAAGTACGACATCGATCCTTCCGAGACTGTCATGTTGTGGGCGGCTAAAAATCTGGTACCGCCGCTGCTGGGGGCCCTGTTGCTCTCGGGCATTGTCGCCGCCGCGGTTTCATCGGCCTCGACTTTTCTCTCCCTGGTGGGGTTCAGCGTCAGCAATGATCTATTCAGTCACCGGGGCCCGGTTAAGCTTGGCACTACCCGAACACTCACGGGCATCGTGAGTCTGACGGTATTGGGCCTCAGCCTTGTGCTTCCACCCAATGTGTTCTGGATCATGTTGTTTATCGGCACCGTGTTCGCATCCAGCTGGGGGCCCGTTGGATTTATGAGTATCTGGAGTAAACGGATTACGGCAGCCGGAGCCTACTGGGGCATGATTGTTGGCCTACTCGCTAACATCATCCCGGCCGGCCTCGACTACCTCGGTTTCCTAAATTTGCCCAGCTACTTCGAACCCGCCTTACTCGGTACCGTTGCCAGCCTCATCACTATCTGGCTCGTATCCCGCCGCTCCACGCCCTCGACCCAAGAGCAGCGCTATCTTGAAAAGCTCCATGACACACCCATCGAGGATCGGGACATGAGGCGCACCCGTATCACCCTTATCGCGCCGAGTCTGCTGGTTGCTTATGGCCTGACTATGCCCTTCCTGCTCCTGCACTATTACGTAGCGCCTTTTCAGCGCGGTAAAGGCAGCATTCTCGCAAACGGCGACTTGAACTGGAGAGAAGCCGAACCCTGGATCGCCTTCGGACCCGCCGCACTGTTCATACCTTTGGGCTTGATCGCTGGCCTGACTATCTGGCGGCGATACCGCCCGCGATCCTAGCAGCGTAATCGCTCAGGCTCCCGCTCCCTCTAAGCCATGAGCACCACCCCCTGCCTGCTGCTTAAGTCGCAGGTAGGCAAGCGCATAGACTGCAAACGCAGCGAGAGACGCTAAGGCGCACATCATAAAAATGCCGGAATAGCCTGCACCCCAGGCGAGCAGAGATGCAGCGAGGTTCGGACCGACAATCTGCCCCAGACCTTGGGCAGCAGGCATCAGCGACGCAAAACGGCCGTTACCGTCGACGTTGGCTACAGACCCCATCTGGTAGACATCGACAAAGATCCAGAGAAAGTTGAAGGCATACAGACTGATAAAGAAACGCGGCTCATCGATACCCGCGATCAGCATCCCTGCAGTGGCCGCATGCAACAAGAGCGTCGCCAACAAGGGTCGGGCCAGACCAAAACGATCCGACAACAACGTAGCGAACAAGCAGCCCAGCACCGAGAAAAACGAGACCCAGACGAGCACGCCGGACACCCAATCCCCATCCAGTCCCGCATCCGCGGAGGCCAGTTCGATGTAAGTCCAGTAGGCGCCAATATTCACATAGGTAAGCGCCATTGCCAGTAAACACAGCCAGGGAACAAGACGCGGCACGTTCTCGCCGCGCGTCGTGGGAACAGACTGCCCCTTTACGACCGCAGACAGCACCGGAGCCGGTCGCGCGGGAATCCAGAAAAGAAACAGCAAACCCGGGAGGTAGCTGAATGCGAACAAACTGTAGATTTGCTCCATCGTCAGTTTGGGCAAGAGATACATCTCACCGGCCTGCACAAAAGCGAAGGAGAACAGCAAGTAATTAAATGCGCGAGCCGCATGGGCACGCCCGCCGAGGGTAGCCACCGCGATACCGGTAATGACTCCACTGGCCATACCCGCAAGAAAGCGAAGTCCAAGGGTGGCGCTGTAGCTCTGCCAATAGAGACAGGCCAGATTAGTGAGGACCGCGGCGATAATCGCAAAGAAGAGTAACCAGCGGCGATCCACTGTCGCGACCAGGAGTGCAGCCAGCACGGCGCCGGCAGACAAACCACCAAGATCAGCGCCGGCCACACGGCCAACCTGAATATCGGAAAAACCCAGGAGCTCACTCCAGGCTGTGCTGATAACAGGTATGCCCGCCAGCACGCTGTAACCGACAATGGCCAGGTACAACGCCGCTGCCAGGGACTGCCCGCGGTCAAAGACAGAGTGAGAGGAGCTATCTGCGATCACGGAGAATCCGCTGCGCTGCGTTATGGCCAGGAGCGCCAGTCACACCACCACCGGGGTGGGCGCCGGATCCGCAAAGATACAGACCCTCAACAGGTGTCGCGTACTGGGCCGCTTGCGGATGCGGCCGCATGCTCCAGAGCTGATCAGGCTCCAAGCGTCCGTGGCAGATATCTCCTCGCGTCATACCCAGGGTGCGCTCCAGATCGAGGGGCGTCATGCACTGCGTACCAACCAAGATATCTCGAAGGTTGGGAATAAACGTCTCGACGTGACTGAGAATCCCCTCGACCACCGTGGGCTTCTCCGCATCCCAGCTCTTGCCGTCAGCGAGATCGTAGGGCATGTACTTACATAGCAGGCTCATAACGTGATGCCCGGGCTCATCGGTAAGGCCGTCGTCCAGACTGCTGGGCATGATCGCCTCGATGATGGGTGGATCCGCAGGACGCCCGGCTTTAGCACTATGATAAGCCTCGTTCAGGTGTTCCTGGCTCTCAATCAGTGTGATGCTGGCGCGGTGCTGAGGACCCACTTCTTTGCCGGGGATAGCCGCAAACTCCGGCACGCCCGATAGCGCCAGATTCATGCGCAAAGAAGCCGACTCCTGGCGGAAGGCTTTGATGTCCCGACTGAAGTCTTCAGGCAGATGCTCTTCTCCGAGCAGCTTCAAAAAAGTGCGATTGGGATCTGTATTCGCTGCCACCACCGTCGCGCGGAGCTCTTCTGAGGACTCCAGAGTGACCCCGGTAACCGCACCCCCCTCCATGTTGATACTCGCGACCGCCGCATCCGTGCGGATTTCCACGCCGCGCTCAACGGCCGCTTCTGCCATAGCTCGCGTGATAGCTCCCATGCCCCCGCGCACGATTCCCCAGGCACCCTTGCGACCCGCAATTTCACCCACAGCGTGATGCAGCATGGAGAGGCTTGCCCCGGGCTGCGTGAGGGGCGCAAAGTTCGCCGGCATAATGTGCGCAGCGATCATGGATTTAATCTTGGGACTATCGAACCAACGCTCAATGATGGTTTCGGGTGCACCGACAAAAAACTGCATGAGGCGCCAGCGGGACTCCTCGTCCAGGCGATAAACATCGGCACCCAGGCGAAGGCTGGAAAGAATATCGCTAATACCCGTCATCGCCAGCTTGGGTGGCTCGCGCAACCACTGCTTGGCAAGAATACCTCCCACCTGCTCTATGGATTCATCGAAAGCCAGATAGGCGTCGTAGTCTGTTTCTGAAAACTTGGCGAACTGAGCTCGATCCTTGGCATCATCACCACTCAGGAGCAGGTAGTCACCGCGACTATCGAGATACAGAGAATGCTCCAACAGAATCGGCTCATAACCGAAGCGTTCAAGCTCGAGATCTCGAACGATCTCCGGGCGCAAAAGGCTGACCACGTAGGAAAAGATGGAGTTTCGGTAGCCTGGGTGGAACTCCTCGGTAACTGCCGCACCACCGACAACGCCGCGCCGCTCAAGCACGCAGACCCGCATGCCGCCCCGAGCAAGGTAGTTCGCCGTTGTCAGGCCGTTGTGCCCTGCACCGATAACGATGGCGTCGTAGTGTCGCATGAGAGCCTCGCCCCTACCTTGAAGGAAATCGAAAAAGATCGTATCCCATCCACGACTAAGGTGAAATCACTGCCTATACGGAAGGAGGATAGTGAACAAGGCTGGTCAGTGATGTCGGCACGACTATCGCGTACCGAACTTCTCCATTAGCTCTTTTCGCAGACGCAGACGCTCAGCGTATTCAGCATCCCACTTCCCTGCCGGGGCACCTTCCCACAACTGCTGATAAACGCGCATTTTATTGCCGCCGTAAATCTTGGCGAGGTCTTCGTTGCTGTAACCGCGCTCCCAAAGCTCATCGGTCACGGCGGCGAGGATCCGCGATAAAGGCGCCGAATCATCGGCACCGTTATTGAACGCATCGATCATGTACCCGCCGTCGTTGTACATGGACGCATTTTTCTTCGCGAAATCCACCACCAGCGAAACATCAAACATGTCATCGGTGGCAATGGCGACGTGATCAACGCCCACCAGCTTGGCGTAGTAGTCGATCATATCCGCCGCCTGCTTAGGCGTTAGGTCGTCAGGCCAAATACCGTCAACCATCCACTCGGTGAAGGTTGGCGCCACATAGCCACCACTCTTGGCGGCGAGCAGTGCCTCTTCGTCAGAAATATTGCGGTAACAGCCGTTCGGCGACTTGTTGGGCTCGCTGGCATAGAGACCTGCCGGAATCGAGTGCGTAAAAACAAAGGGCACATCAGGGTGATTGAGCTGCATGTGCTCTATAGCATCCATCGCTGTCTGTTTGCCGGTGTGACTCAGGTCCAGAGCGATGCCATAGCGAACCATTTCATCTATTACGGCGCGACCCCAGGTGGTCAGGCCATCATCCATACCATTGAACGCCGCCAACGATCCCGAGCCGGTGCGGAAACGGTCGTTGTAAGCGAGAATCATACTAGCGACCCCCATTTCCTTAAGGGTCGCCATGCGAGACAAATCTTCTTCCAGAATCGTAGCGGTCTGAGAGTTCCAGATCACAGCGGTCTTGCCCTTGAGATGGGCGGTTTCTATGTCCGCTACATTGCGAACAAAGATGTAGTTCTCGGGCTCTCTTGCCATGGCGGACTTAAACGCTTTGTGCTGCGCCATGTACACATCCCAGTTCATAGATGCCGCGGCCAGCGTCATCTCGTGGCCGGTAGTGCCCGCTTCTCGCGCCTCGGTGAAGTAAGTCAGCAACTGCTGATCCTAAGTCCAACCAATCCCGTAGGGGCTCGCCAGCATGCCAATAACCACCGTGTCTTTGACAAACTGCGCGGCCTTGTCAGACGCCGGCCAGAACTTGGCATCCAGACTGGCATTAGCAGTGCTTAGTAACGCGGACGCTGCGATTGCAGCCAAGGAGTAACCTATGGCAGTAGAGAGTTTCAGGCTCTTCATCATCAACGGGGGACACCGGGTCTCATTAAACTGATTTTGCGGAATCATTTAATGGAGAATACCGATGTCCCACGCGGGTGCGACCGCCAACCCGCAGTCGATGGGTCAAACCCATAAAAAAGCTATAAAAATCAAAGAAAATGGTGGGCCCAGTAGGACTTGAACCTACGACCAATCGATTATGAGGATGGGGGAGGGCGTTTCGCGCGTGCTGTAAGGACAAGAAACTTAAGCACTTTTTCTCTCGTCCCGGCAGCGCAACTCCGAAACCGAACCTATCCCGAACCGATCCGAGCTGGTTCTGCGGGTGCCGTGGTTGTAAGCCGATGATTGCTAACGGATTCCTGTAAACCGAACACTGAACCAAGGCCGAACGGAACGCTGCCGCGGGGCGCTACTTCGAAAGTAGTCGTTTATCTGGACTTTGGTGCTGTGTTCTATCTCTTCAACCTGGGTAGGTATCTGGTACGGGCTCAACACTATCGTGATCTGCGGACGAGTGTGTTCGGAGAATGGGGCAGAGCAGTTGTCTACTATCGCTGCCCTGAATTTCTACCGATCCGATGACTTAACTTGTCGGTGCCCGAAGCAGCGCAACTGGTCTTCGACATCGAACTTCGAACAAAATCCGAGCCGTTCGGAAAAACTTGCTTCCGCGCCGGGTGCCGGGCTCTGGCTGTGTAATCCTAAGGCGCCTAGCCCGCGGGACGGAGGTTGCGTAAAAACGTCCAGCCCATTAATCCCATTAACAGCACCAGCAGTGCCATGGCTATGAACGGCAGGGTGGGCACCTGTACCGGAGGTGCTGCGGTGGCGCCGGAGCCGGTCACGTTGATCGTGGGATTGACCTTCACCTGGGCGCTGACGTCGCCCAGCGCTGTCGGGGCAAATGCGATCGCAAACGAACAGGTGCCTGCTGCGGCGAGCGTAACGCCTGTACAGGTATCGGATTCGACCGAGAACGCCGCGTCGCCGGAAAGTACGATAGGCGGCACTGCAACGTCCAGGTCGCCGGAGTTGGTAACAGTGACGGCCTGCTGTCTCTGTTCTCCGGGCGGTACTGCGCCGAAATCAACGTTGGTCACGCTCAGGGCGATCTCGCCGGGCTTGGCACCATAGCCGTCCACCAGCACCTGGTCCGGCGAGCTGCTGCTGTTGGAGATTACATCAATCGTGCCCACCTCATGGACCCGCGTGATCGCATTGAAAACAACGTCGAAGTTGCAGCTACCGCCAGGGCTCACCGTGGTTCCGGCACAGGTGTCGTTCTGGACCGTGAATGCCGGGCCACTTGAGGTAACCGCGGCAATGTCCAGCGCAATGCCGCTGTTGTCGGTGACTGTTACCGTCTGCGGGGGCGAGCTGTTGCCGATCTCGATGTTGCCGAACGACAGGCTCGAAGGCGTGATGTAATCCACCGGCTGACCACCCCGTCCCGACAGTGCAACGCTCAGGGTTTCGCCATTGTTGTAGGGGATATCGAGTGAGCCGGTATCGCCGCCGTCTTGCTGCGGGTCGAAGCTTACGGAGATCTGGCAGCTTGCCTGGCCGAGTAGGGTCTTCGAGGAGCAGCTATCCGCGACAATAGAATACTGTGCCGGTACTACGCTGCCGGCGGCCAGGACTGTGCCGATCTGCGCATCCTGGCCAGCCGCTCCGATATTGGTAATGGTCACATCGAGCGTTGCCAGCTGTGTCTGGGTTCCGAAGGCCAGAATCGTCGGGTTTGCGGTAAGGCTAGCCGGCTGCAGGCCGTTGCCGGTCAGTGCCACGCTGGCTGACGGGAAGCCGCTGGCGCCGGGGATGGTAAGGGTGCCGGTGGCCGGGCCGGTGGTGGTGGGGTCGAAGGTGACGCGGACGACGCAGATTGAGCCGGCTTGTGGCTCGGGTGGGACGGTCGCGCCGGAGCAGGTGTCGGATTGCACGGCGAAGTCGCCGCTGGCGCTGAGCTGCCCGAGCGGCAGGCTATTTATCGGGCTCGGGTTCGTGACAAGCACGACCTGCGGCGCGCTGGTGGTGCCGACCAGGACGTCGCCAAAGTCGAGGCTCGTCTTGTTTGGCAGCGGCGCCGGGGGCTCGACGCCGCTGCCGATGAGGTTGACGTTGTCAGGCGAAGTCGCGCCGTCGGAGTCCATCGTGAACTGGCCGGATCTCGCGTTGAGCGCGCCCGGCGTGAACTGGATGCTCACAGCGCAGGTGTTGCCCACGGCAATGGTCTGCGGATAGCTGTTGCCGCAGCTGTTGCTCACCAGCGTGAAGTCACTGCCGGTCACCGTAAGCGCGCTGACTGTCAGCGTTCCGGAGCCCCCGGTGTTGTCGATGGTAATCGTATCGGTCTTGCTGGCACCGACTTCGACCTGGCCGAAGTCGAGGTTGGTGTTGGGTGTCAGCTGGTCGCCGGCAACGCCGGTACCGGCCGCCGTCAGTGTGACCGGGAATGTCTGCGGCGTGCTGTTATCCGAGGTGGCGTAGGTCAGGTCGAGTTGGGCGTTATCCACGCCTATCTGGCCCACGGTGAAGCGCACCGTGACGGTGCAGCTGTTACGGGTGCTGCCGCCGGTGAGCAGGCCGCTGGTGCAGTCCTCACTCAATACGCTGTACTCGCCCAAGGTGTCGCCAGTAATGCCCGCGGCGCTGATGTTGACCTCGGTGGAGATTGAGCCGGTGCCGTTCGTTAAGGTGACGCTGCGATCGATGGTATTGCCGATAGGCGCCGAGCCGAAGTCCAGGGAACTGGCGCTGCTGGTCAACATGGGTGCGGTGAACGAACACGGCGGATTCACAAAGTAATCTTGAGCCTTGGCCGGGACTGGGTTCAGTCGCGACGGTACCAGCACGTCGCACTCGGTGACGGCGTTTCGTCCGACAAACACGCTAGAACTGATCCCGCTGATTCCAGCCAACCCGGTGATGTCGGAGAGCTGGCCGTTACTGTAGACAATCAGGGTTGCAAGCGTGCCTGTGATATTGCGCAGCCCGTCCACGTTTTGGAGGGCGGAGTTGGCTTGCACCTCTACGTTTGTTCCGACCGAAGTAAGACCTGACAGTCCGTCGATATTCTGCAGGTTCGAATTGGCCTTGATAGTTAGGATGTCTGTGATAGTGGTCAGGCTCTGCAGGCCGTCCAGGGTGGTGAGCGCTGCCATGTTCGTTAAGTTGAGGTCATCCAAACTGGTGACCGTCGAGAGGTCGCTCAGCGTGCCGACACCGTTAAGACTATTGAGGATCAGGCGTTCGAAACTGCCGCCCGTGAGCCCCGCCAGCGGGTTGGCACCGGAGATCCCCGCCATGTCGCTGAGTGCGACTGACCGGATGTCACGGATTGAGGCCAGCTCGGTTGGGTCTATGTCGGGGAGATTGTCGATATTGACAAATTCCAGAGCCGCGAACGCCGCTGGCGTAATGTCTGCCAGGTCTGTCAGCCCGATTGCACTCAGCTGAAGGGACGTTGCCTTGTTCATGGGCGGCAGTTGCTTGATGCCCGGAATGTCTTTGAGTAGGACGGTTCCAGTGGCGGTCGCCGCTATACGCTGCAAGGCGGCAAACTGGGCAGGCTGATCCGTATCGACCGTCACCGCGGTAAGCCCCAACTGGAACGACGGTACCGGAAGCCCGTTCAACTGGGTTGGATCGGCGAGCGGAAGACCAGACAGCGCGAGTTCTTTGAGCTCCGAAGAAGAGGCAATGTTCCAGGCCGGTAGCTGGGTGATATCTGACGATCGTATGTTGATCTGAGCACCGCAGCCTGGCGAGGGGGCGGGCTGGCAGGTTCTCGGGCCGAAGCTGGTGACGCCCCCAAGCGCAGTGATGTCCTGAAGCGGATCCGCCCCCCCTGAGATATCCGCGTCGATGAATAGCGAGCCCAGGTGGGTGACGTTATTGAGCCCGTTCAGGTTGCTGGGCGCGCCGGTCTTCGCGAACCTGAGCTTTAGCTCGCCATCGATGCGAGTCACTTTGTCGAGCCCGGGCGCCAGCGAATTGATGGGAGCTGTTGTTGGGTTGATCTGGAGATCACCAGCGACCGTTGTGCAGGGAAAGGCATCAACGTCTGCCTGCGATTTCAGAGTCAGAACCAGGACTGGATTGGTACAGTCTGCCTGCGCAAAAGGTGGCGGCTTTCCGTTTTGTGCAAAGGCATTGGATGCAAAGGACTGTAATGCCAGCGTCAGGATGATCGTGGACAGCAGGGTGATTCTTTTCATCGGGTCGGTGTGGCCTCAGAAAGCGTCCTCACCAAAATGTTAGCACGGTATCGCCAAGTGAGTTAGCCCCGCTTGCTACAATCGGCGCATGAATACTTATAAACGCCACCGATTCCTATCTGACATCATCAGCTACGCGGTTTGGGTGTACTACCGCTTCAAACTTAGCTATCGAGACATCGAAGATCTCCTGGCCGAACGCGGGATAACGGTCACCCGAGAATCAATCCGCCTCTGGTGCATCAAGTTCGGTGCCATTTATACCCGCCGATTGGAGCGTAAACACAGGGGTTATGGCGACACCTTCTACATCGATGAAGTCTTCGTAAAGATCAACGGCAAACAACACTACCTGTGGCGGGCAGTGGATCAGGGCGGTGAGGTGGTTGATGTATTTTTACAGGCAAAGCGGGACGGTGCTGCTGCAAGGCGCTTCTTCAAAAGGTTGCTACGCAGTCACGGCGGTGAGCCCCGGAACATCGTCACTGATAAGTTACGAAGCTATGGAGTTGCTCACCGAGAGCTGATTAGCACCCAGGAGTACGAGAACGATCGGGCTGAGCAATCACACGAGGCGACCCGGCGCGGGAGCGAGGAATGCGGCGATTCAAGTCGATGAAGCAGACGCAGCGATTTGTTACTGCCCACGCTGCTGTGTCCAGTCTTGTCAATCTGGGCAGACACCTTGTGCGAGCTCAGCATTATCGAGATCTCAGGACAAGTGCGTTTGAAGAATGGAGTAGAGTGGTTACAGCCAATGCTCGTCGCACGGGGGGATTTGTTTTTTCGCACTCCCACAAGCTCGCTCAATGCTCTTGATCCAGCGCTTGTGAGTTCCTGTCGGCTTCGGCGGACTGTCCCTCTGACACCGGCGCGCCAGCGCGTTCCCACAAAAAGCTCCGTACCTCGGAGTAGGGAGTCGGTACGTCAGATAGTTGAACAACGAGCCGTAGTCCGTCACTAAAGTAGCTGTCGCCTACCAAGTTGAAGGCCGGATTAGTCCTCGATGCTGCGTTTGACCCTTTGGCAAATCCCATGACTTCTACAAAGCCACCTGCGAGTAGTGTTTGCAAAAGGTATTCTCTTGCTAAATCGACCTCAGGGTCGATGATATGAGTCGTCAAAGATGCGGATTTTGGTGTGAGTTTGATTCCAATATCACGACTTACTTGCCCCACCCACACTTGTCGCCCAGCGTAGCGAAAAGGCGCGAGCCACAGTCGCATGTGGTTGCGTTGAGCGATGCTTGCACGACCTCGCTGCAGCGCGAGATCTTGTTTACGTCCCAGGAAAAAAAGGTCGCTCACCGGTGCGACGGGATAGGCCGTAGACGAAAGAGTCGCACCTATGAGACGACTGATGCTCTCTACACTAAGG
>NZ_CBFIIF010000053.1:0-10554 GCF_965662665.1 Congregibacter sp.
AGTACACCATGGAGGGCAGCGGGTTCGCGAGCGTACGAACAGGCCAAAACCTGTCGGCCACGTTTAGCGGTGCTATTGGCGGGCTAAAGCTACGAGGGGACTACCGGTTACCTGACATAAGAGAGCTCGGAGATCTCAGTCTAAATGCCGAGCTATCCGGTCCTGTTCCCCCGCGTATCGCAGAGCTATCACCCATACTTGAGGCTGATGAACTCGCCGATATCACACTACGCATAGCCGACGTGGAACCGGGTTTAGAACTCGAGCTGCGCGCAGAACTCTCCCATCTCGTGGCGACACTTAACGGCACCATTGATAACCCCGGGTCAGGCGATGGTGTGAGTCTCGCCATGCACCTGGATGCCGATAGCCTGCCACGCCTGGCCGAAGCACTGGGACTTGGCCCAAGCGATGAAGTGCCGCTAACAGTCACAGGCCGCTTGCTAAGAGACGGCAAACGCATTGAAGTGCGAGATGCGATGCTGGATGCTGGCGAAAATCACCTTACGGCCGACATAGTGCTGCCAGAATTTCCCGCCACGGACGGAGGGACTGTGCACCTGGAGGCAACAGGGCCCGACTTCGCTTTCTATCAGAAGTTGTTGAATCGTACGCCCAACCTCAAGCTACCCTATACCGTCCAAGTCGACATAAAAGACAACGTTGTTCGAGGGGAGTACATAGAGGGGGACATAAGCGTTGGCGCGCACCGACTCCGGCTGTCCGGGCTCCTGGATAACTTTCCAAACTATGCGGGCAGCGAACTGACCCTTGAATTCAACAGCCCAAGCATTAAGGCCATCGCGGACAATGCCGGTATAGGCGTCCCGGACTCGGCAGTTAGCGTCGACAGTCGCCTCTCCATCTCTGACGAAGCCGTGATTAACATCCAGACCGCAGACATCACAGCTTATGACATTACCAGTCAAGTCAGTGGCAGTCTCAACAGTTACCCCAATTTCGATAATGCCAACATCCATTTAAGCGCCCAGATTGCTTCCCTCAGCCGTTTGGGACAGCAACTCGGTCTAGCGCCCCTTGGCGATTTACCAATCAATCTGGCCATAGACATCGAGGGTCAACCCGAAGACATCCTCTTGCGAAGTCCAGAGCTGAGTGTGGGTGGATTACAACTAGAGTCCAGCGGTGGCAAGCTACGCTATGCGAACAACGCGCTCTCCGGCGAGCTACTTCTGAAGGGGCAACTCTCCGAAATCAATGCGCTGCTGGGCGACTACGCCTCGGACTATACCCCGAGCGGCAGTTATAGTTTCGAGCTGACCCCGCAATTGTCGCCACAGCTAATCACTATTTCTCTTCAGAACCTGTCAGGACCCAAGGTCAGCGGCGATGCACGACTGGAGCTCAGCAGCGACTTTAAACTCAACAGCCAGACGATGCTGGAATCGAATCTGCGCTTCGAAGATCCTTCCCTATTCTTGCCTTCGGTAGCTGGACTTAGTGTCTTGCAACATCCAGTGACTTTGCGCTCTGTTACCCGCCCGAAAGAGGACGCCACAGAGATTAACGCCGAACTCCATGACGCCAGTGGCACACTGCTGAGCGCCGATATCGTCGTGCCGCCTAACATCAAGGATCAGGGAATAAGCATTGAAGTAAGTGGTCGTGGCGATGACCTGAGGAGGCTCGACACTCACTCGACTCTTCCCGATCAGTTATTGTCCTATGACATTGACGTCAGTGCCCAGGCGACAGGAGACAGCATTGTTATCGACGCGAAAAAGATCGCCCTCGGGCAATCGCTGATTAACGGTAATGCGCACTGGGACCAGCTCAACAAGTCTCTGGTCGCTGTCCTACGGGTACCCCATGCCGATGTGCACTCATGGATCACTACAGATACCACCAAAGATTCGACAACGGAAAAAGCGACGAGCCCTGATGGGCGAAAGATCCCCAATACAGCAATACCGCGTCAATGGTTGAATGACTACCGCATTGATCTGACCCTTGAAACGGGTCCTCTGGGGCTCAAGGATCCGCAGTTCAATGAACAGTCCTTAGTAGAGCAATCAAAACTGCAATTTCAAAGCGGTGAAGGCAAAGGATTGCTGACCATCGAAGATATTCAGGGAAGCCGGGGAATCTTCGCAGGAGAGGTTTCCATTGTCGACGCAGAGAACACCGCGCAACTCCAAAGTGAATTAACGGCCACTGCTCTACCCATGGGCATCATCGCCACCGGCGCCGAATACGACGCACTCCCAAGATACGAGGTCAACAGCTCCTTTACAGCGACCGGCGAAAACCTCAGAGAACTCGCTGCCTCGCTAAATGGCGAGTTCCTGATGGTAGGTGGGGCCGGTACGCTGCAAAAGATGAAACTCAGCGCGGCGACGGAGTCCTTTGTCGCACAGATTTTTCAGACTCTTCTGCCTATGCTGGCTAAAGGACAAACCAATATGCAGGTGAAGTGCTCTGTACTGGCGGCCCGGGCAAATGACGGCATCCTGAGCCTTGACCCGGGTCTGGTTTTTCGCAGCGAGCAAATTGACCTCTCTGCAGAGGGGCAGATCAATCTTCGCAACGAAAAACTGGAAATCACCTTTAACAACCGGGCACGCAAAGGACTGGGCATTAACGCTGCCAGCATGATTAATCCCTTCGTTGCTGTAACAGGCACTCTGGCAAAACCGACCCTCGGGCTTGATTTAGCAAGCTCCGCGATCAGCGGTGGTGCCGCTGTTGCCAGTGCAGGCGTAACTATCATCGCGAAACCCCTGCTGGAACGACTTTTCTCCAGAGGCAACCCTTGCAAGGCTGCGCTCGAGCGCTGGAATGAACCCGTCGATTAAAGCCATGCCCGGAAGCGACAATTAAAGGGCTTGATACTCTTTCTCTAGACGCTTGGCCGCTTTTTTAGATACCCCACCGACAGTATCGATAGCATGACGGATACGCGCCCGACTCATATCTGGCCCCAACAGACCCATGGCATCTACAACCGAGATGGAAGCTCGGCTGCCAGAGATCGCGATGAACAAGGGGGCAAGAAAGTCCCGGACTTTCATCTCAAGAGAATCTGAGAGTGTTTTTAGGGCATCCCACACCGTATCTCTGTCCCAGTCCTGCAGGACCTCGAGACGCCACAATGCAAATTGCAAAGTCTTCAGCAGCTGCTCGGGCTCCATCCCCAGCGCAGAAAACTGATCGGCTTCAAGGGACAACTCCCCCGACACCAAAAATGCCGATTGCGGCGCAAAGTCGCTGAGCGTTTCCATTCGTTGCTGTAAGTGCGGTAACACCGCAGCCAGGTTATCCGCGTTAAACGCCCATGCAACCAAACGCTGGGCCAACTGCTCCTGGCTCAGCTCCTCGCGGATCCACAACCCGTTAAGCCAGCGTAGTTTCTCAACATCAAAAATGGGGCCGCCCAGGGAGACCCGCTGGATGTCAAAGGATTCCTGCATCTCGGCGAGACTAAACTTCTCTCGCTCATCAGGCATGGACCATCCCATACGTCCCAGATAGTTACACAAAGCCTCAGGCAAAAAGCCCATGCGCTGGTAGTAAAGAATGCTGGTGGGATTCTTACGCTTACTTAGCTTGGATTTGTCCGGATTGCGCAACAGAGGCAGATGACAGAGCACCGGCATATCCCAACCAAAGTACTCGTAGAGCAACTGGTGCTTGGGCGCCGAATTAATCCACTCTTCACCGCGAATAACGTGGGTAATCTCCATGAGGTGATCGTCCACAACATTCGCTAAGTGGTAAGTGGGCATGCCGTCAGACTTCAGGAGAATCTGCGCGTCCACCATACTCCAGTCCAGTTCGATCTCGCCGCGAAGCAGATCCTGCACGGGACAAACACCAGGCTCCTCGGGAACAATCATACGGATAACATAGGGCTCACCCGCGGCTCTGCGTTTTTCCGTCTCATCAGCAGGCAGCACGAGATCAGAATGCTTCAGTGCCGTGCTGTTCCCTTCAGCGCGTCGCGACTCTCTAAGCTCGTTCAATTCTTCGGGACGTCGATAGCAAACAAAAGCTTTGCCCTCGTCGACCAGCTGCTGCGCATAGCCACCGTAAATTTCCATGCGTTCACTTTGACGATAAGGCCCGTGCTCTCCACCGACATCCGGTCCTTCATCCCAATCAAGACCCAACCATCGCAGGGAATCGAGTATTGCCTGCTCTGAAGACCCCGTAGAGCGCGCCTTATCCGTGTCTTCTATGCGCAGCACAAACTGGCCGCCGTGAGCCCGAGCAAAACAGAGATTGAAAAGCGCGATGTAGGCGGTACCAACGTGTGGATCGCCTGTAGGAGAGGGAGCAACGCGTGTTCGAACAGTCATAAGATTATCTGGTAGTTGGAGCGGGCCGTGATTATAGGGCCTGCGGACAAGAAACTCATCGTTAACAATGTCTGGACGCAGTGAACCCGACTGCGATCAGTCGCTTAGGTTTCTCAGCAAAGTACGCTCAACCCGCCCGCTAGCGTCATGGAGCTTCAACTCGAGCACGCCGGCCTTCCAGTCAATATCAAGGGAGCCAAAATTCGCCTCGCCATAGAGGTCTCCCAGACGATACGGGCCCGCTTCGGCGAGCGTGTTGTAGCGGTTAGGTATTGATATAGGATTATTGAGTGCCGAGGACGTGAACTCAACCAGGGGGGTCATCAGACCGATATCACGTTCATAGAACCCTGCAACATGGCGGTCCCCGGAGAGCACAACCACCGGTGCCGTGTCATGGGCGCGCAGCAGATCAAAAAGCCGATCTCGCTCATGCGGCAATTGCTTCCACCCTTCCCAGCCATGCCCATCTGCCAGCACCTGAATAGAAGACACAACAATGCGTAGGTCCGCATCCTGCCGTAACTGCTTCTCCAACCAAAACCATTGATCGCGCCCCAGCATCGTCTTAGCCACGTCGGGCTCCGGCACATAGCGCTCTTTACCTTTGGCCCCATAATCAGCACTAGAGCGCAGGGGTGAACGGAAAAACCGGGTATCCAGAACTATGAATTGCAGGCGTTTACCCGGCTCCCCCAGTGTTTCGCTAAAATAAACGCCCGACCGCTGACGCCTTGGATCGCTTTCATTGATCTGCCAAGCCCGCTCAAAGAGTGCCTCAGATTCCAATCGCCAGGGAAAGTCACCGCCTCCATCGTTCCTGCCAAAGTCATGGTCATCCCAGACTGGCAGTACAGGGGTCTCAGTGCGGAGCGCAGTAAATCCCGGTACGTCGGCAAGCAGCTTATAAGCGGCGCGCAGTTCTGTGAGCGCCGCGCTGTCATCATCCTCATCGGGATAAAGAGTATCTCCGGCGAAGACAAACAACTGCGGCTTCGTAGCTGCGATGGACTCCCAAACGTCGTCGCCGCCCAATTGCGCCTTGTAGCATGACCCAAAGGCAAAGCGTGTCACTGTTGCGGAAGTATCCAGCGCAGGAGATTCGAAAATCGGCGTGGGACGCCGCTGAAGAACATCGGACCATTGGGAAAGGGCGTTGGCAGAAAACAGGATCGCAAACGCGAGCGCCGTGGTGCAGATAATCGAACGCATCACGTCACCGTTGCACGAACTGCAAAGCGATCATTGAGATATCGACCATCGGCCAATATCTCTGCCAGGGTGTCTAACGCCCGTTCGGCATCGCCAAAACTGTTGTACATTGGCGCGAAGCCAAAGCGCACGATATCCGGTGCCCGAAAGTCCACAATAACTTGCTCATCAATCAATGCCTGGGAGAGTCCCCAAGCCTGCTCAAAACGTACACTCACCTGACTACCTCGGCGATGTGCGTCTTTGGGAGTAAGACACTCAAGCTGCCGGAGTAAACCCCGTGACTCCAGGCCACCCATAAAGAAGCTCGTTAATGCCAGGGACTTCTCTCGTATACCTTCAATGCTGACCTTTTCAAAAACACCCAGCGCTGCCTTTAACGCAACCATGCTGATGATTGCCGGCGTTCCCGCCTGATACCTCTGCACACCAGTGGCCGCCTCATAGTCGACAGAAAACGCAAAAGGATCACGATGGCCCAGCCATCCGGACAACGGTTGACGAGCGCAGCCATGATGTCGCTGGTTAACATACAAAAATGCCGGCGCACCCGGGCCACCGTTCATGTATTTATAACCACAGCCGACGGCCAGATCTACATTCAGGCTATCCAGTTCGATAGGCATCACACCAGCAGAATGCGCCAAATCCCATAACACCAATGCACCCACCGCGTGCGCAGCGTTGGTAAGCTTTTGCATATCGTGTCGTTCACCGCTGCGATAGTTCACTTCCGTCAGCATGAGTACCGCGACTTCATCGCTAAGTGCCGACTCTATATCGCTAGCGGCTACCCGTCGGAGTTCACAGCGGGACTCGCCCAAAAGCTGCGCAAGTCCCTGGGCGATGTAGGCATCTGTAGGAAAGTCCTCATCTGCTGCCAGTATCACTCTGCGGTCAGCATTTATCTCAAGGGCCGTAGCGAGAAGCTTAAACAGATTCACCGAGATGCTGTCACAGCAAAGTACCTGTCCGGGGGCTGCACCGATCAGGGCTGCGATCTCCTCGCCCACCGTCGTAGGCAAGCGAATCCATTCATGGCTGTTCCAACTGCTGATGAGGTCCTGTCCCCACTGCTCTTCTACCACTCTGTTTACAGCGACGGGCACGGCACGGGGCAAGGCGCCCAGGGAATTGCCGTCCAGATACACAGTTCCGTCGGGTAACAAAAACTCCTCGCGAAGGTCTGCCAAGGGGTCATCGGCATCGAGATTCGCCGCGTGATCACTCACAACGGGGCGAGTTCCTGAGAAGGCGTTTTAGCCGGGGTAACCGGTCGCATGGGCTGGATCGATACGCCCAGCACATCAAACACCGCGTCAAGCACGCGATCGTAGGCGGCGGTTTCGGGATGAACCCAATCAAAGTGTCCCGCTTGCGGCAGTTCCATCGTGCTGGCACTGCGCATCGCAGACATTTGCTGCGGGCCAACGATGCCATCGTCAGTACCCCGCAAGAGTCGCACAGGCACGTGAGACGGTAGCGAGGCCGGTGACGCCTGTAAGTAAGCCTCTGAAACCTCGTCTGCCGCGCCACCCATAAAAGACGTCGTCACAGCCTCACAGCTGTTAGTACCAAGAGAATAGGCTTTGAGGTCCGTAATCGCAGCGAGTCCAACGGCAGCGACAATACGCACCGGGGGCTTAATCAAGGAGGGATCTCGAGCAGCAAGCCACAAACCCAAATGCCCACCAGCGGAGTGCCCCATCACCACCGTCCGGGACAGCGCCAAGCGCGGATTATTGACATCTGCGAGGGCATCCAAAGCCAACGTCATGTCCACAGCAGACCCGGGCCATCCACCTCCGGGTTCGCCAACGCGCCGATACTCCGGCACCCAGACTGCGTAACCATCGGCGGCTAACTGGGCGGCCAAAGGATAGATATGTTCAGCACTGTAATCGCTGAGCCAACATCCTCCGTGCACAAGAAAAATCACCGGCACCGGCCCTTCGGCTCTCAGCGGAGGCATCCACAATGCTGCGGTTTGCGAGGGCGCATTGCCATAACGCTTAACAAGATCGGGTTTACGTGCCTTGAGTTCCAGCACTGACGAAAAAGAGACCGGCATAGGGACGTCTGACACCGCGGGCAACACCCAAAGACTGGTGCCTAGCAGTAGTCCTGTTAAAACACGCTTGATCATGCGCCGCGCCAAACTACTCAGTGCTTACCGCTGTCTCCGGTGGATCCTCTGCCAAACGCTCACTCTGTATGCGCTTGGCACGCTTTTCGTTTTCTTCCAGTGCGCGCAGCACGTTTCCGCCCGCAATAGCCTCACAGTCAGCATCGCTGTATCCACGACGCTTTAACTCCGCAAACAGCGCAGGGTAAGTTGAGACGTCCTCCAGGCCCTGCACCACAGAGCTGATGCCATCAAAGTCCCCACCAAGCCCAATGTGCTCAATGCCCGCCACTTTGCGGATGTGATCTATGTGATCAGCCACTTGTGTAAGGGTTACCTCGGGCTCGGGGTTTGATGACACCCACTGCATCAGCAGTTCTTCGCGGAGCGTCTCGTCAAAAGGGTGCATCGCGTGAAGGCTTGCTTCCTGACCCGTTTTTGCAAGATCCCAATCCCGGCGCGCCTGCGATATATAGCCCGGCACAAAGGTCACCATCACCACGCCACCATTCTCTGGTAGTCGCTCAAGCACATCATCGGGAACGTTACGTGGGTGGTCGTTCAAACCCCGCGCTGACGAGTGCGAAAAAATCACGGGGGCGGTCACCGTATCCAAAGCATCATGCATGGTGGCTGCCGTTACGTGGGAGAGATCCACCAGCATTCCGAGCCGGTTCATTTCGCGCACCACGCTCTCACCAAACTCCGTAAGACCATCATGGCGCGCCTCGTCGGTGGCTGAATCGGCCCAACTAAGCCCCTTACTATGCGTAAGTGTCATATACCGCGCACCTGCCGCGTAGAGAGAACGCAAAGTGCCCAGAGAATTTTCGATGGCGTGACCGCCCTCTATTCCCATGAGAGAACCGATCTTGCCCGCTGCGGCAGCGTCGCGGACATCCGCAGCCGTCATCGCCAGGGCCAGATCATCGGGATAGCGCTCCACCAGGCGGCGGACGACATCCATCTGCTCCAGGACCAGAGCGGCATCACCGGCAGAACCGCCGTAGGCACGAATAGGAACATAAACAGACCAAAATTGAGCGCCCACCCCACCCTCACGTAAACGTGGGATATCTGTATGCAAGGGCGGATCCATGTCCTCATGCCGATCGGCAACATCCAAAGGCGCAAGCCGATTGTCAAAGCGCTGGTGATACTGCCAGGGCAAGTCATTGTGCCCATCAATCACCATGAACTTTGCCGCATCGGCGCTGAGTGCCGCCGGCGCCACGCTCAGGCTTAACAATGCCGCTGCCGGTAGTGAAAAAAGACCGCTTAGTTTGCTATGCATATTGCCTCGCTGTGCTTGTCTTCGTTGCCTTGCTTGATTTGAGTTTGCTTGGTAAACCCGGTTTGTTGGCTATTGTGCGTTGTGAGTTTCTCCTTTGCCAGCGATTAGCCAAAAGAAAGGCGAACCCGCTCTGCACAAAACAAGCATAAGACATGCATTGCCCTGGTAGTCTCGATACAATCAAAGCTGTCAACGGCACACGAATCAGTCTTCCCTTTTCACCCATCATGTCCAGCAATCCACAAACACCGAACTCAGCCTCGCCCTGGCGTTTTTGCACAGCGCCGATGATGGACTGGTCCGATCGGCACTGCCGTTACTTCTGGCGTCTCCTCAGCCGCAATGCCCGTCTGTATACAGAAATGCTAACCACCGGCGCCCTCATCCATGGCGACCGTGAACGCTTTTTGCGGTTTGACGAAGTAGAAACACCCGTCGCCCTGCAGCTCGGCGGCTCAAACCCCACTGATCTTGCCCTCTGTGCCAAATGGGCTCAGGACTGGGGCTATGATGAGGTCAATCTCAACTGTGGCTGCCCCTCAGACCGAGTACAAAATGGCGCTTTCGGAGCCTGCCTTATGGGTGAGCCAGAATTGGTACGTGATTGCGTCTCGGCAATGCGAAGTGCCTGCGATATCGATGTCACCGTCAAACACCGCATTGGCATTGATCATATGGAGAGCTATGACGAGCTATGCCATTTTGTGGGCACCGTGGCCGAGGGCGGCTGCGAGGTGTTTATCGTTCACGCGCGAAAAGCCTGGTTAAAAGGCCTGTCGCCGAAAGAGAACCGTGAAGTGCCACCGCTCAACTATCCCTGGGTGCACCAGCTTAAACAGGACTTCCCCGCGTTCACCGTGGTCATTAATGGCGGCATCGAAACTCTCGATGATTGCGAAGCACAACTGGGTAAGCTTGATGGCGTGATGCTCGGACGCAGCGCCTACCACAACCCCTGGATCCTCGCCGAGGTGGACTCCCGATTTTTTGGCGAGCCGCGACAGCCGCGCTATCGCGAAGACATCATCGAAGCAATCTTGCCCTATGTTGAAAATGAGCTATCCCGGGGCGCGCGGCTTAACCAAATTACCCGTCATCTCCTGGGCTTGTATCAAGAGGTTCCGGGGGCAAAACGTTACCGGCGCTTGCTGAGTGAACAAGCCCACAGACCGGGAGCCGGCGCAGACGTACTGCGCGCAGCTGTTAATGAAGTCACCCAACTCGCCGCTTGACCCTGATATGAATCTGAGAACCTTATGACTGACAAATTGAGCCAACTCAAAGCAATGACGGATGTGGTCGCAGACACCGGCGACATTGACGCCATCCGACGCTTTACGCCGCTGGATGCAACAACCAATCCATCGTTGTTACTCAAGGCAGCTTCCCTGCCCCATTACCAGGGCATTCTTTCGACAGCCAAGGAACGTGCCCAGCGCGAAGGCGGCAGTAATACCGAGCAGCTCGCTGCCTGTTGCGACCACTTTGCGGTCGCTGTGGGAACAGAGATTTTGGGCATCGTACCGGGGCGGGTATCCACTGAGGTGGATGCCCGGCTATCTTTTGATCGCGAAGGGACCATAGAACGAGCTCACCGACTCATT
>NZ_CBFIIF010000054.1:0-10538 GCF_965662665.1 Congregibacter sp.
GTCTAATCTTTTACTCAGCGAGTTTTTACTTTTCTTGATTAGTCCTTGCTGTTCCTGACGGATAGACTCTGTGGCTTGGGAGCCTCGGTTTGAAACGCGTTTCGAATCTGAACATTTGCCTTGCCCATGAGTGCGCTAAAACTCGTTCACGACACAGCGCTATTGCAGCCACGTCGAACGACGATCCGGTCTTTCTTCTCCTGCGATAGGTGGAGGGCCCCTGCGGAGGGTTCTTCTGCCGGTACTAGTGATGCCCACATTTGTGGGGCATACGCCTTCGTTCAACCAGGCGAGCGCACCCTCGGTGAGTGCCTCCTCGGGTGCGCCGAAGGCGCCGGTAAAATTGTCCTGTACCGCGCACAGGGTAAAGCGTCCGGTGTCCACGAGCCCTGTATAAAAGCCTCCAAAGCCCTCGCCGTTGACACTTTCAAAGGACACAAGACGCAGCCGTGTGTCGCAGCCGCGTTGATCAAACGCATATTGGCCTACCGCCTTGCCTGATGTGTCACTGCCCACAAGGACAATCTCTGCGAAGGGTTCCAGGCTGTTGATGAGGAGCTCGCTGGCGGATGCCGTCGATTCACTGGTAATGAAGGCAATACGAATTGGCGATGCAGTGGCGGGGCGCTTCGAAAAACTTATGTCTTCGTTCTCCGACACGCGCTTGTCATTGTGACTGATGCTGAAGGCGACTTCGCCCTCTGCAATCTCTCCGCCTAACAGGTCCATGAAGCGACTAGCGACATCCACGAGACCACCGCTGTTGTAGCGCAAGTCGATAATAAAGTCAGTGATGCCCTGATCCGCTAGCTCAGCAAAGGCGTCGTCCAGCGCCGATTCAGCAGATACGGTAAAGCTGCGTAGGTGAATGTAGGCGGCCGGCGGCAGCCCAGCTCGCGCAAGCGTTCGCGGTGCAGCGGCGAGGGGGGGCACGTCCACTTCCCGTTTAGCCACGACTACCTCGACAACTTCGCCATCGATACGTAAACGAAACCCCCGCTCCAGGCCTTCGATGGAGCCGCCAAATATTTGATCCAGACCTGCGCCCTGGTATTCATATTCGCGCATGGAGACGAAGCCCTCGCCCGAGTCTACCGCGAGGATCTCTGCGCCCCGCATAAACCCCGCTTGCCCCGCCGGGGCCCCCTCGAAGGCGTCGCTAATGAGATAGCGGCCGCCGTCGTCGATGGCAAAACGAAAGCCAAATCCGACAAAGGCGCCGCTGGTAAAATTGGCTTGGTCTTCGGCCACGGTGGTGAGGTAGGAGAAGCCGGGATCACGAAAATCTTCAGCCAGCGGCGCTGTAAGTGCCGCAAGATAAGCGCTAGCGGTGTCATAGTCCGCCTGATTGATATTCGCCATTTCGTCGTACCAGAGATACCAATCCTGTGCGACAGAAAACACAAAGTCCTTTTGCGATTCAACGCCACAGCTGTCGCTCGTGGGGGGCTGGGGAGATACCGGGCTGTTTGAGCTGCCGCCGCCCCCACCACCACAGCCAGTGAGAAGGATAAGAGCGATCAATAGCGCGTGATGTGTTGTTGCGTGACGGATGGTTTAGCCCCAAGCCTAGCGTTGTATAAAAGTAGGTTTTCAAAAGTGGAAGTTTAACGGACTTCATCCGCGAAAATTGGCAATAGTGTGGGGCAGCTCCATAAGGCGAGTCTTTGGCAAGCTCGGGGATTTTAGTCGGTAAATCAGGTTTGCATAATATGCCGTGCTCACGTTATAACCTTGCACTACGTGGCTGCGAGGCGCTGGGTTTAGACGCTCATTATCGCGCGGCAGTCCGGACATCATAAAAATAAGCTAATGGGAAGTCTGCAAGATGGATTTCGTTAAAGAGCCTGTGGCGCTGGAATGGCGACGACGGGTCGCTCGTACCTGTGGCATGGCAGTGCTGGGGGCGGTGACGCTGTGTGTTCTGGCGGGCTGTTCAGAGTCCGTTGTCGAGCCTGAAAGCCCCGGAACTCAAGCACTCACCAGCCTCATGACTGCGGAGCAGTATCAGAACTCTCTCGGATACATCTTTGGTCCGGGTATCGACCTCCAGGTGGAGTTTGCACCGGTGGCCCGTACCGAGGGCTTGCTCGCCAATAGCGCAGCCATAGCGGGTGTGAGCAGTGCCCAGCTGCAGGGCATACAGGGCGTAGCTACCAGCGTTGCCAAGCAGGTTGTCGACGCCACGCATCGCAACTATCTCGTTCCCTGCAAGCCAGCGGCGCTGGATGCGCCAGACCAGGACTGTGCCTCGACGTTTCTTTCCCGGGTCGGGAGACTTTTGTTTAGACGCGCTCTCACAGAAGAAGAAGTCACGATGTACGTCGAGCTTGCGGGGGTTGCCGCCGAAGAGCTTGAAGACTTTTATGCCGGTCTTGAGATCGCGCTCGAGGGTATGCTCATCAGTCCCGAGGGCTTGTTTGTCATAGAACACGTAGAACCAGACCCCGAAAATCCGGGGCAGCTGCGTTTGGATGCTTATTCGCTGGCATCCAGGCTGAGCTTTTTTCTGTGGAATGCGGGCCCCGATGACGAGCTGCTAACGGCAGCGGAAAGTGGAGAGCTGCAATCCGAGGGCGGTATCCAACGTGCGGTAGAGCGGATGCTGGCGAGCCCCCGTCTGACGCAAGGCATGCGCGCGTTCTTCGATGACATGTTTGCCTTCGAAGAAGTAAAGACCCTTGCCAAGGACTCGACGATCTACCCGGAATTTACCGGCGTCACCGCGGAAGACGCGCGCGAGCAAACGCTGAGAACCACCATCGATCACCTTTTGGTTAACGATGCGGATTACCGCGACCTGTTCACGACCCGGTCTTCTTTCATGTCGCCGGCGCTTGCGATTATTTATGGTGTACCTGCGCAACCTGGTTGGTCGCCTTACACCTTCCCCGAGGACAGTCCTCGTGGTGGGCTGCTCACTCAGGTGAGCTTTTTGTCGCTCCATGCGCACCCCGGTCGTAGCTCGGTTACTTTACGAGGGCAGGCTTTGAGAGAGCTGTTCTTGTGTCAAACGGTTCCAGAGCCTCCCCCGGGTATCGATTTTTCGGTGGTATCCAATCCCAACTCTCACTATCCCACCCAGCGCGAGCGCGTAGCGGCTCATCTTGAGACACCTTCCTGTGCGGGCTGCCACAGGATTACCGACCCCATAGGCTTGTCTCTGGAGCAGTTTGATGGCGCCGGCGCATTTCGGCTCACTGAGAATGGCGCCACGATTGATGCCAGCGGTGGCCTTGACGGTTTTGAGTTCGATGGTGCCCTTGGTTTGGGCGAGGCGCTGCGAGAAAACCCCGAATTGCCGCGATGTCTGGTGCAGCGTGTGTATAGCTACGGCACCGGCGGACCGCCGGAACTTGAGGCGCGCGCGGTGATGGATTACTTCAATGAGGAATTTGCTCAGGATGGCTACCGACTGCGAGAGCTGCTGCGAACTGTCGCCCTTAGCAAGGCCTTCTCGCGGATTCAAAGTGATCCCGCCAGCGGCAGTGACGCAGATTCTGCGGACGGCCAGCTTGCCTCCGCGAGTTCTAACTAAATGAGAGAGTTGATGTACGCAGGAGAGTTGTCATGAGTAAGTGGAGTAGACGTCGGGTGCTGAAAGGCATGATGAACGGTGTCGGCGTGTCCGTTGCTCTTCCTTTTCTTGAGGTCTTTTTGAACGGCAGCGGCACAGCGCTCGCCTCCGGCAGACCAATGCCGGTACGCTTTGGCACCTGGGGTTACGGCCTTGGCGGTACGGCCGATATTTTTGTACCTAAGAAGACCGGCGCCAATTACGACTTGCCTGAGGAGATCGCCTCCTGGGAGCCGGTACGCGATGACATCAACCTCTTTACCAATGGTTCGGCATTTCCGGACGCGTCGCCCAACAATAACCATTTCACAGGTTGGGTGGTCTCCAGAACGGGTGTTGCTCCTGAAGTGGGTATCGTCCCGGCGGAAACCATCGATGTTACTGTCGCCAAGCAAATCGGCAGGGCGACGAGGTTTAACTCTCTCACCGCCACTGCCACCGCTGATGCGCGAGACACCTACAGCTATTTGAACGGTGCTACGCCCAACGCGCCAGAGTGGTCGCCTCTGCAGTTCTACAAACGACTGTTCGGCCCGGAGTTCCAGGATCCCAATGCCGAGGAATTCAATCTGGATCCGCGGCTTATGGCGCGCAGAAGTGTTCTCTCCAGCGTCATGGATCAGTCCCGCGCCATGATGAAGACCGTGGGTGCTGAGGATCGCGCTCGTCTCGATCAGTACTTTACGGGCCTGCGGCAGTTGGAGACACAGTTTGACCACCGTCTCACCAAGCCTGAGCCTATTGCTTCTTGTATTGCTCCCGGTGAAGCGCCAGAAAACCCCCTCATGGATAAGTCGGCTGATGCCGTGAAGCTTCGCCATAAAATGATGACGGAACTCATGGTGATGGCCGTCGCCTGCGATCAAACCCGGGTTTTCAATATGACGTACTCGGCGGCGTTTTCTTCGATCATTAAGCCGGGTTATCCGAAACCCCATCACACCTGCACCCACGAAGAGCCCGTGGACGGAGAACTGGGCTATCAGCATCACGCGTCGTGGTTCACGCGCCGTGCTATGGAGTCCTGGTCGGACTTTGTGGCTGCCTTCAAGGCAATCCCCGAGGGTGACGGAACGCTGTTAGACAACGTATTGATTCTGGGTACCACCGATGTGGGTTATGCCCGAACCCATGCCATTGATGGAATGCCTGTGTTTCTTGCGGGCCGGGCAGGGGGTAAGGCCAAGAGTGGGCTGCATGTGGATTTGAACGGGGGCTCAGTTTCGCAGGTCGGCTATACCGCTTTGCGGCTTCTCGATATCGAGACACCATCCTGGGGGACTTTGAGTAACAAGAGCTCTGAACCCGTAGCTGAGGTGGTGGCCTGAGTGCAGCATTGCGAGAGGCCCGCAGTCCGTGGCAAACAGTCGGTGAGTGTTAGTCACGCAGCTTTGAGCGCAAACAGCATACAGCGCGTTGCGGCGCTGGGTGTGGCGATCGCGTTTGCCACCTTATCAACAGGCCCTCTTGCCGAACCCCTGCCGGGCTGGAAAACCGATTCACAAGTGGGCTCGAAGTACTGGCAGGATGCCACGAGTCCTGCAAAAGAAGCCTACATAGAGGAACCAACGCCGCCTGGCATTCAGGTCGTGATAACAGCCCTGGAAGGGCCGGTATACGCCGATGAGCAAGGACGAACACTGTACAAGTGGCCTCTGAGTGCCTTGCGTAATGGGTCTACCGGCGACAGAAAAGATGGTCCATCGAATTGTGGAGATGAGCTTGTTCAAGTCTCTGCAGGATTGATGAGTCCTTACCCGCCTAACCTGTTACTGCCCGAGTTGCAACGGGTGAGCTGTTCCTCCGCGTGGCCTCCATTGCTCGCGGATGCGGACGCGGAAGAGCTCGACAAGTGGACCATCACCGAACGCGCCAACGGCGATCGGCAGTGGTCTTACGATGGCTACCCGCTCTATCGCTCTCATTTGGATGAGCGTCTCGGCGATACTTTTGGCGGTTCTAAGATCCGTTCACCTACCGATGGTGGTGTTGTCCGGGTGCCTATTGCGCCACCGTCAGATGTCCCTGCGGGATTCAAAGTGATTCCGAGTACAACGGGACGGCTTTTGCTTAACAAAGATGAGTTTTCGGTCTACGTCTGGGATGGCGATGAGCCCAATAAATCCAATTGTGACCAGGAGTGTCTTAAAGACTGGACGCCGGTTCCTGCCCCGGGTATCGCCATGGATCGCGGAGATTGGACCGTGGTCAAGCAGTCCTCGGGCTTTAATCAATGGGCTTTTCGCGGACAGCCGCTCTACACCCACAACAACGATACGGGCACACGCAGCTTTGTCGGTAGCGACCAACCTAACTGGAAGAGCCCGCGTTGGCACAATGTTTATACGCAACGCGCTGTAACACCGCCGGCGGAGTTCACCGTGCAGGATGTGGAGTTCGGCGGGCAGGTGCTGGCTGACAGTCGAGGTCGATCAATTTACATTTACAATTGCCGGGATGATTCCATGTCGCAGATTGCCTGTGATCACCCCGAGTCGTCGCAGGATTATCGGCTGGCGATTTGCGGCAATGGAGATCCGGCGCTCTGCAGAGAAACATTCCCCTACGTACTAGCGACGCCTGATGCGGTAAGCGAGAGCAGTTTATGGAGCGTGATTGCCATTGATGCTGATACCGGGCATCTCGCCGCTGTGGGCACTGATGAAGACAAGGTCTTGCACGTGTGGGCGTATCGCAAGCGTCCTATTTATACCTATGTGGGTGATAAGGAGCCGGGGGTCACCAATGGTGATGGTATCGGTGAGTTTACGGGTCGTCGCAACGGCTACAAAGTGTTCGTGCTGCGAGATGACTTTGGTCAGAACGCATTTCGTCGCTAGCAAGTCTCATAATAAAAACGGGCGTTGATCGCCCAGGAGAGCCAGACAATGCCACTCTTTTTTGATGCCTACAAAGCAAGCCGCGCGAGCGCGATAATGCGTCCGCTGCTGTCACTGTTTGTTTCTACGGCGGCCTTTGCCGGGGTAGCCGCCGCCGAGCCGGTGAATGGTGGCCGAATTGGCTACGTGATCACTGAGCGGCACTGGTCTCTGTACCAGACAGAGGACGCTAAAACAGAGTGTCCTCAGGGCTTCAACATCGGACCTCGGGAGCAATACTCAGCGTTGTTTCCTGACGAGGCGGATGTGCTGCGCGCTGAGGTGGATACCCGGCTCGTTAGAGAAGGGCGACGATTTCATCTCGAAACATCCGAAGAGCCGTTTCCTTTTTACGCTGCCCAGGGACCCAATGCTTACGGTCTGAACCTGGATGGCGAGGTTACTGAGGAAGACTTCACAAGTCCCGAAGGCGTCGAAGGGGTTGATAATCAGCTCAATCGTGCTCTTGCCTGCATTGCGATTTATCGCGGTCCTGACGGCACCTTCTATCATTTCTCAAACTTGTTCATGTACGGCAATGCCTACAATCGCTGGATAATCGAACTGACCGGTGTGGACGACCTGGCTAACGATGATGAGGTTACCGTCAACTTCTATCGAGGCCTCGACGACCTTGTCACTGATGCTTCGGGCAAAGGGTTTGTAGCAGGCGGCACGCAGCGAATTGACGGGCGTTGGGGCGAAAGTTTTAGAGGTGAGGTGCAGGGCAAAATTGTGGATGGGGTGCTCACCACAGAACCGGCGGATCGCACGAAGTTCCCCTGGTCATTTCCCGGTGTAGGCGGCGGCTTCCATATTTTTCGGGATTTCCAGCTTCAGCTGACGCTAACGCCGAAGACCGCCTCGGGTCTTGTTGCCGGCTATGTGGATGTCGAGCAGTACAGCCATCGGCTTAATCGAAACTGGACGACCCACCATCAAAGCTATGGTCGGCTGTCTGCGGCATCGCTGTATCGCGCTATGAAGCAATTGGCGGACGGGTATCCTGATCCTGATACGGGGGCCAATACCGCGATATCTTCAGCGATAGATATCGTGATGCATCAGGTGCATATCGTGCATCCGGACGAAGAAAGTATGGAGTTGAATACAGCGCAGCGCTGATTCATCGCAGCTTCAAAAAACATCTGAGTAAGCCCGGGAGTAGTTGATGAGAGTTGGACAAACGTTTGTGGTTGCCCTGACGACTGCGTTGTTGGCATTGGCCTCGGCATTGAGCAGCGCAGATGCGGCAGATACCACTGTTCCCAGTGGCCGGGGCTTGATCGAGCTTTGGGCCGCGGGGCGGCCTGCTTTTGGACAGTTTGTGATGGAGTCTCAAGTCGAGCCCGACGATGCTAGCGACGACAGCCATCAATCATCAGGCTATTCGGTACAGACTGGCTTGGATCTCGCCGCCAACACTTTGCTGGATTTTGCGTTTTTGAGCCTTGAGCAAGAGTACGACGCGAGCGCCGCGCGAAATGTTAGCGAGGGTATTCGTGAGGGTGCGAGGGATGCTGAGCAACTCCCTTTGCTTGTGCGCATCCCACCGATCTATGTTGATGGCGAGGCTGCCGCCAGAGCGCGGGTCAAGGAGCTTCTGGCCATGGGCGCTAACGGGGTGGTGATTCCCCATGTAATGAATCTGGAAGAGGCCCGTGCCGCGGTCTCCTTTTTTGAAGGGGCGAATGTGTGGTCACCCGCAAATCCTGACGGCGACATCGTTGCCATGCTGATTATTGAGGACCCGGATGTCTTCACCGAGCTGGAAAAGATAGCTAATCTCCCGGGCTTCAGCGCATTGGTGTGTGGCATTGGCAGTCTGACGAGTGCCCTGGGCGGAGACCGAGCTGCGGCCGAGGTCATCAATCAACAGGTTCTTGTCCAGAGTAAGCGAGTGGGCAAACCAAACCTGACGACTGTTGATCCGGAGTCCGTAGCGCAGCGGGTAGAGCAGGGATTCCTGGGTTTGCTGGCTTATGGACCTGAGGCACAGGAAGCAATCAAGCGTGGCAAGGCGGCAGCCGGTCGCTAGTCGCTGGCAGAGGTAGATAATGGATAAAAACATATCACGACGGACTGTGCTTTTGCGTGGCCTGCAGGTGCCCGTTGCCGGGAGTCTGTTATTGGGGTTGGCTGCCTGCGACAGCAGCGGCAATGGCAGCCAAGAGATCACGGCTGTTTGCGCTGATCCTGAGGACATGACCTCAGCGCAGGAGAGCGTGCGAAAGACGCTGCGCTACACAGAGCTGTCCTCCGACCCGGCTAAAACCTGCTCGGGCTGTGCGTTCTTTAGTGGCGCTGCCGGAGGTTGCGGTAGCTGCGGTATCTTCGATGGCAATGCAGTGAACCCCGCGGGTTTTTGCGATTCATGGAGTGCGGCATCTTGAGGCTTTGGGTATATCTTTTCGCGATAGCCTCGGCTATCAGTGCAGACAGCTTCGCCAATGGTGCGGCGGAGCCTGCGACGCTGGATCCCGGCGATAGAGGGGCATATCTTACGGCTGTGGGGAACTGCGTCAGTTGCCACACCCGTGAGGGTGGGGCTCCCATGGCGGGCGGCCTCGACTTCGAAACACCCTTTGGCAAGATCTATTCAACGAACATTACCCCGGATTCAGAGACCGGTATTGGTGATTGGAGTCTCGAAGAGTTCACCGCGGCCATGCGAGAGGGTGAGCGGCCAGACGGAAGTCATCTGTATCCGGTGTTTCCCTATACCGCGTTTACCAAAGTGAGCGATGAAGATATTGCTGCGATCTATTCGCACCTTCAGGGCATGGAGCCTGTGTCTTATGCACCGCCCGAAAACGACTTGGGGTTCCCCTACAACCAACGCTGGGGCTTGGGCGTGTGGAAGTCGGCATTTTTTGACGAGGGCCGCTTTGAGCCGGATCCCGCCCAGTCCGAGGAATGGAATCGCGGCGCTTACCTTGTAGAAGGCCTGGGTCATTGTGCTATGTGTCACTCCCCGCGTAATGGGCTCGGTGGTGTTGATGCTGATCTTGTTATGACCGGTGGCGTCTACATGGAGCGGGTTGAGGGAAAACTGTCAGCCTGGTCTGCGCCTAATCTGACCTCCGCAGACAATGGTCTGGGTCAATGGTCTCACGACGACATCGCGGATTATTTAAAGCTGGGATTCAGCGAGCGCTCGGGTGTGTTCGGACCCATGAACAACGTGGTCGTGAACAGTACTCGACACATGTCCGTCGAAGATGTGAATGCGATGACCGTGTATCTGAAGAGTTTAGCGCCTAACTCGCAAGAGAGCGGCAAACCGGCAAGCGATGATGTTCTGAGGGCCGGTTCGGTTCAGTACGATATTCACTGCGGTACCTGTCACTTGCCGACAGGAGAGGGGTCGCCAGAAACCGGACCGCCCGTGCTGTGGAGTCCCGTGGTATTGGATGTTGATCCGTCGACGCTCATTAATATCACGCTCTATGGTGCACAGCTGCCGCACACACCGCCCTCGAGCGAATGGATGTCCCGAGGCTGGAAGCGCATGGAGCCCTATGCCAATAAGCTGAGCGATGAGCAGGCTGCGGCATTGCTAAGCTATATACGAAGCGCCTGGGGACACGAGGCGGGGGTAGTTTCGCCAGAGCAGGTGGCAGAGCAGCGTTAGATAGTGAGTGATTCCTCACAGGCTTTAATAATGACCTTTATTTGCCCACAAGTCCCCGCCTGGAATCTGTTGGGAGTTAACTCACCTAGAGTTCGCTGCGGGTGAGTCCTGCTTGCCGCTCGATTAATCCCGTTTACCGTAAATGTATGGCAAGCAGCTTCTCAAGACGGGTAGTGTTCAGCGTAATCACATTCGCTATTGATAGTTTAATTGATTGATAGCGTGCGAGTTGGTGCGCGCAGAGGCGCGGGCTCGCAGAGGACTGAGGTATGTGGCGCGAAGACGTCAGCCAAAGGTCCGAAATAACGATAACGATACGAAATAACGATAACGATAATAGGCAGTAAGAAGACAATCAATGAGTAGAGCGTAGAGATGGACCCCAGTGACCGTGCAGGTATTGGACGAAGATTAGTGCTTCCCTCAAGATGAGCGTAATGCTCTGGAG
>NZ_CBFIIF010000055.1:0-7625 GCF_965662665.1 Congregibacter sp.
CCAACTTGCATGCTGTGCGCTCGCTCAAATGACAGACCTTGATCATATGAGTTGCGACATGCTTCCGCGCGGCAGGCGTTACCACTTGGCCCTGCCCTCTGGGTATTTTTGCAGCACGTCCTTCATGGCCTCGGTCTCGAGCAGCTTCTCCGCCAAAAGCTTCTTCAGCTTGCTGTTCTCTGACTCGAGCTCTCTTAGGCGCTTGGCCTCGTTTACCTCAAGCCCGGCGTACTTACTGCGCCAGTTGTAGAACGTGCCCGTCGATATGCTGAGCGAGCGGCAGATATCGTCAACTTTGGCGCCGGCTTCATGCTCTTTGATAGCGCCAATAATCTGTTCTTCGGTGTATCGCTTCTTCATCGTGAAATCTCCATGGTGCTAGGTTAGCTGGAAATCTCATCGTGTTCATGGCGTTAATTCCGGGGGATAGGTCAGGATATTGTCCGCCAAACCACGACAAGCGGTACTGCATAACCTTGAGTGTTTAAAGACGCCGCTAGAAATAGGCCGTGTTGTGCTCAAGGATGGCAGGAGCATTAACTACGCTGCCTAGGAATACTGGCTATTCGATGTAGCCCAGGAACGTACGCCTACATTTCGGATCAACGCCCGCTTTCGGCTCAGAACGACCATTACAGTGTGGTGGCTGAGCGGCTAGTCTTCGGAGCTGGCGCTTCCGTACATGGTGAGCAGGCACAGTGCCAGTAGGACAGTAGCAACTACCCCTGAGCCGCCTGCTAACGGCAGCTCACCGAAGACGTTGCGTCCTGCCGCCATAGAGGCTGCGTTACTTACCATTGCGACAAGACCCACTAACACACTTGCTGTTCCGAGTATTTTCGACCCTGCTGCAAGTTTTGCCCATCCGAGCATGATCAGGGCAAGCGCTAATAAGACTTTTGCGGCGTTGTAGACCATAAACGAGAACGCGACGACACTGCGCGCTGCCGGCGCTAGCCCTTCGACTTCTCTGGCGGCCTCGCTGAACGGGCCAAACATGGTCAAGCCGACACCCACCTGCACGACGTTTAGCACAGCTGCCGCGGTGATTGCAGAGAGAGCGAGATGCTGCTCCTTTGCCTGTGCCAATGCCGATCCGGCAAAGGCAGCCATCAACACAAACAGCAAGGCCTCAGTGCCCCACAAAAGCTGCCGTGGCACGTCTGCCTTTGACATGTATAGCGCGGTGTAGATTGCCTGGGTAATCGCTGCCAGTAGGAGCAAGAAGCCAATGATTTGTAGCGTGCGAACGCGTGTTAACTCCATGGTTTTCTGATCCTTGTGGATTCACTGTGACGTCATATAAACACAAGCCACAACGATCGTCATTTTGTTTGAGATTCAGGCACCACTTTAACTTGGCAGCGAGGCCCGAGGAGCAAACCTGCTTTAGGGGTCACGGTACTTTTTAGACAAAAAAAAAGACCAATCGGATGATTGGTCTTTTGAATATGGAGCGGGTGAACAGATTTGAACTGTCGACATTTTCGTTGGCAACGAAATGCTCTACCCCTGAGCTACACCCGCTAAGTTTGTCCCCCAAACTGGGGCCAAAATGGGGACTATACCCCGTGTCCTGACTACAGCCCTAAAAAATAATGCGTTAGGGCGAAAAGTGGCGTCCCCTAGGGGGTTCGAACCCCTGTTACCGCCGTGAAAGGGCGGTGTCCTAGGCCACTAGACGAAGGGGACGCGGTGCTCCTCGTCAGGAGGCGCGCATTGTATGGAGACAGCCCATAATCGTCAAGGGAAAAGGCGTTCTTCTCAGTTAAGAAAATTCATGGGGGTTTGGGGGCAGTTCGGAGAGACTTATCGGTTTTCGGCGTTGTTTGCTGCAGGAGGGGAACAAAACCTCTACTGCAGGCCTTTCGCCGAAGCTCGCGCCTCAGACCAGTTGAAAACTTCGCCTTGATTTTCTGCAGCGCGACGCTGGTCGTCCAGAGCCGTAAAGGTTTCGATCTCTTCGTCGGGCATAAAGTGCAGGCATTCCTGCCCGAGGTACCAAAGCAGGTCCCGGGGGAACTCCTGAGTGAGCTGCGGGGCGATGGTCAGGAGTCGATAAATCAAAGAGGGCGCTTCGTCCATGATTTGCCCAGTATTGGCCGCCAGGGCGTTGAACTGAGCAGCTAGTTCATGGAGGGAGGTGCCCTCAGGCGAAGCCGCGTAGGCTTGTAATCGTGTGTTGAAGGACTGAAAGAGCGTCATTTGCTCAGCGTGAAAGTCCATATCATTCATTATCGTTTCTCACATCGTCGGTTGCGTTTACAATGCACGACCGTACTGGTCGCTCCAGGAAAGCCGCGCTGGTGAAGCAGCGCCGTAACGCAACGTTGTACATTGATGTCTGCACCTGAGTTCGCTCCACCAACAGCTTCATATTAATCAGATTAACGAGGGCAGGATGCCAGAGTCCATCGCTGGGAGCACGCCAGCATTAAAAATCGACAATCTTGAAAAATCTTACGACAACGGTTTTCAAGCGCTCAAAGGCATCAGCCTTGAAGTGGAGCAGGGCGACTTCTTTGCTCTGTTGGGCCCCAACGGTGCAGGTAAAAGCACGACCATCGGCATTATCTGTTCTTTAGTGAGCAAAACCGCGGGTCAGGTTTCTGTGCACGGGGTCGATATCGACGAGGATTTTCCCGCTGCAAAAAAGTTTATAGGTATCGTGCCGCAGGAATTTAACTTCAATATGTTCGAGAAGGTATTCGATATCGTCACGAACCAGGCAGGATTTTACGGTCTGCCCAGAGCCTTGGCTTGTGAGCGTGCCGAGAAGTATCTAAGAGAGCTAGGTCTCTGGGACAAAAAGGACGTGTCGGGCCGCATGTTATCGGGCGGTATGAAACGGCGGCTAATGATTGCCCGTGCTCTTGTGCATGAGCCCAAACTCTTGATTCTCGATGAGCCTACCGCGGGCGTAGATATCGAGATGCGCCGCGGCATGTGGGATTTTCTTCAAAAGCTCAATGCCAACGGTACGACGATCATCCTTACCACGCATTATCTCGAAGAGGCCGAGGCGCTGTGCCGCAACATCGCCATCATTAATCATGGTTCTATCGTAGAGAACACGTCTATCAAAGACTTGCTGCGGCGTTTGCAGCGTGAGGTCTTTATTGTGGATAGCGCTGATGTGCTGCCGGGGGATCTGGCGATCGAGAACTTTGAGTTCCGCAGGGTTGATGACCACACGCTGGAGATCGAAGTCGAGAAAGGCCAGCACCTGAACGATGTGTTCACAGCGTTGGATAAAGCCAAGGTCAACGTAACCAGCCTTCGCAATCGCGCGAACCGCCTCGAAGAAATGTTTGTGAATCTTCTGGAGGACGCGGCATGAACACACAAGAGAAGCTGATTGCGTTCAGAACGATTCTTCGTAAGGAGATTCGTCGCTTTATTCGAATATGGCCCCAGACCTTACTGCCATCAGCGATCACCATGAGTCTGTATTTCGTGATCTTTGGATCGCTCATCGGTTCGCGTATTGGTGAGATGGGCGGGTTTAGCTACATGGAGTTCGTTGTGCCGGGACTGATCATGATGGCGATCGTCACCAACTCTTACTCCAACGTGGTGTCGTCGTTTTTTGGCGCAAAGTTCAATCACAGCGTAGAGGAACTACTGGTCTCCCCAACGCCCAACTATGTGATCCTTCTGGGTTTCGTCAGCGGTGGTGTTATTCGAGGACTTTTAGTGGCCACGGTCGTAACCACGGTGTCTATGTTCTTTACCCGACTGCATATCCAGCATTTTGGGGTTGTGGTTGCGGGGGTTGTATTGACCTCGGTGCTGTTTGCTCTTGCGGGTTTTATCAACGCTGTATTTGCGAACAGCTTTGATGATATTTCGATTATTCCCACCTTCGTGCTGACCCCGCTTATCTACCTCGGCGGCGTGTTCTACTCTCTGGATCTGTTGCCGGACTTTTGGGCCGGCGTGTCTAAGCTCAACCCTTTGGTGTACGTGGTAAATGCGTTCCGCTATGGCGTACTCGGTGTGGCTGACGTGAGTGTTGGTTTTGCTTTTGCGATGCTGGGGGGATTCACCGTGGCGGCGTTCACCTACAGCATGTACCTGCTCAACAGCGGTACTCGGCTACGTCAGTAACGACAGGTGAGCGCTGATATGCCCGCAGCACATGACAAAGGGCCGCTGTTAGGTCAGCAGGTTACTGGCAGTGAGCAGTATGCCCCCTCATTGTTGTTCCCCGTACCAAGGGCTAACGCCAGAGCAAGCTTGCCCGAGCAGCGCTTTGACGGCTTTGGCGAAGATGTTTGGCATGCCTACGAGCTAAGCTGGCTAAGTGCCTCCGGCATGCCCAGGGCCTTCGTGGGGACGTTCTGCGTCCCGTCAGCTTCGACCCATATCATCGAGTCCAAGTCCTTTAAGCTGTATCTCAACTCTCTCAATAGCCACAGCTTTACCAGTGATGAAGCCGCACGAGAAACCATTACGAGTGATCTGTCCGCAGTAGCGGGCGCATCGGTATCGCTCGCACTTAGCGAGCCGCAAGATCCAAGTTTTCAGGGTGAGGTACTGTCGGGCGCTTGCCTTGATCACCTCGAAGTCGAGGTTCCGGTAGTTGCGGAAGCAGGGATGCTTACAGCGGTACCCGGTGACGCGAAGCTTTATACGCACCTTATGCGTTCCCTTTGCCCCGTTACGTCGCAGCCAGACTGGGCGACGGTGGTTGTTGAGACGCGCGGTACCTCACCGGATCAAGAAGGTCTGCTGCGTTACCTGTTGGCCTACAGGAATCATCAGGAGTTCCATGAGCAGTGCGTGGAGCGTATTTACACCGATCTTTGGCATACATTGCAGCCTGAGTTTTTGTCTGTTCACGCGCTATACACGCGCCGAGGAGGACTGGATATTTGTCCCTGGCGCTGTTCTGTTGACGAGCCAGCGCCGCGTTATCGAACAAACCGTCAGTAAGTTGCCAGGTATTAAGTAGTAGGAACACACTAGGAATTTCAAATGACAAACACAGCATTGGTTACCGGTGCCTCCGCCGGTATAGGCGAGGAGTTAGCCAAGGTACATGCCGAGAACGGCGGTGACCTCATTCTTGTGGCGCGGCGTAAAGAGCGTCTTGAGGAGATCGCCGAAGAGCTCAGAGCAGAGCATGGGGTACAAGTGCAGGTAATTGCTGCGGACCTTGCTAAGCCAGGCGCGGCCGAGCAACTCATGGCAGACGTGGGCGCGCTGGGCGTCAGTGTCGATGTGCTGATAAATAACGCGGGCTTTGGTGGCCACGGGAAATTCCATGAGAGCGGTCTTGAGCGCGATCAGCGCATGATGCAGCTCAATATGGTGGCGCTCACAGAGCTGAGCTACTACTTCGCCCAGGGCATGGTAGAGCGTGGCGAGGGCAAGATTCTGAACGTTGGATCCACTGCTGGCTTTCTCCCGGGACCCTTGCAGGCGGTGTATTACGCGAGTAAGGCCTACGTAAACTCATTTTCGCAGGCCATGGCGAATGAGCTTGAGGGCACGGGCGTGACCGTGACCGTTTTATGCCCCGGCCCGGTGATCACCGAGTTTCAGGAGGCAGCCGATTTGGGCGGTGTTAAGGGTTTTGAGCTTGGAGCTGATGCCCGTTCCGTAGCCGAATGTGGTTATCGCGCGATGGAGAAAGGCGAGCTGCTTGCCATTAACGACCCAAAGATTAGCGTACTCCTAAAGGGCCTCTTACCCTTTGTACCTCGAAAAAGCGTGCTGTGGCTGTCCCGTAAAACCATGGAAAAGAGTAGCTAAGGTCCTACGCAGCTAGTTGCGTCCAAACTCCTGCAGCACGGCCGCGTAAACACCTATCGCCGAGAGTAGGTTGCCGAGACGCATATTTTCGTCACGACCGTGTTGGTTGTTGTCGTGGTTTGCTATGGGTAATAAAACGATAGGCATATCCAGCTCCTGATCAAACAAATGGATAGGCAAGCTGCCCCCGAGTGTGGGAGAGAGTAGAGGCTTTTTGCCGTCGTACTCCGTAAGGATCGACGTTAGTTTGTTGGCCGCGTCGCCATCCAGATTGCTTCGATAAGCGGGATAGCCACCGGTCCAATCGACTTTTATCACTCCCGGGTTGTTTCGAAGTGTCTCTTCGCTTGGATCGTCGTTGGTTACGTAAAAGCCCTGGGTTTTAAAGTGTGCTTCGATGGTTTGCTTAACATGATCTATGGTTTGCACGGGTACTAAACGCAGATCCAGTGACGCCCGCGCTTTGGACAGAATGATGTTACGCGCCTGATCATCCACGCCACCTGCCTGAAAACCCACGATATTGATGGCGGGCCTCATGATGGTCATCTCGATACGTTCTCCTGCACCCTCGACCCGTCCCAGCGATAGATCATCTTGCAGCTGTGCATCAACGGAGGGGATCGCAGCAATCGCGACTTGCTCAGCTTCGCTGATGGGAGTGACCTGATCGAGATAGCCCGCGACCTGAATGTTGCCGTCCATATCTTTCATGGTGGCTAGCAGGCGCATAAGCGCATCGGTGGGGTGGGGCGCCCAATTACCGTAGTGCCCGGAATGAAGTGGTCGTGAGGGGCCGTAGAGCGTCAGGTTGACGCCGATATCGCCCCGCACCCCGAATACGAGCTGGCGAAGACCGCTTTGGTGCATGGGGCCGTCGCAGAAAAGGAGTACGTCTGCGGTGAGGTAATCGGCGTGCTCGTTGAGAATTTGTTCTACGGTGGGGCTGCCAAACTCTTCTTCACCATCGAGTATGAGTTTGACGTTAACGCTGGCATCAAGGCCTGCGTTGTCCATGGCGTCTATGGCGTGCATAAGCGCTATGACAGGTGCTTTGTCATCGCCGGCTGAGCGAGCGTACACTCGCCACTCAGGGTCGATAGGCTGCAGTTGAGCGGTTTCCCAATTCAGGGTGTCTGCGCCGTTTTTCAGCGTGGGCTCAAAGGGTGGCGTCTTCCAGTCTGCAGGTTCTACTGGCTGCCCATCAAAGTGTGCGTAGATTAAAACGGTTTTTGTGGCGCCCGGTGTGCTTCGCTCAGCAAGGATGTAAGGCGCTCCACCGGCTCTGACAATCTTTGAGCTAAAACCCCGTTCGCCAATGTAATTAGCAATCCATGCCGCATTTTTCTGCATATCGGGTAGCGAAGTAGAGACGTTCGGCATGCTCAGCAATTCGCGAAAGTCCGAAAGAATCGTTCCACCCTGTGTCGCTATGTGTCCGGTGACCACGGCTTGTAGTTTCTGGGTGTCTTCGTCGGCCCCGTGGCTCTGCAGAGGCCCTAGAAGTAGCGCAGCGCTTAGGCCAAAAGCGCAGATTGCAGCGTTAGTAGGGTGATTCAGCATAAAACGTGCCTGTTAATAGCGAGGGAGAACGATACTACGCCCAAGGAATAATCGACAGGGTGTCTGGCGCGCAGTTGCAGCTTTCTGTATTATCCGCGCCCTTACGGAGAGGTGGCCGAGTGGTCGAAGGCGCACGCCTGGAAAGTGTGTAACGGGCAACCGTTCGAGGGTTCGAATCCCTCCTTCTCCGCCAAAGTTAAAAAGGGCCCCTGATGGGGCCTTTTTTGCCTACAGGTATTTGCTCTGTGAATCGCCCCGGGTTTCTAGGAGACCGTTTTGTTTAAGTCAGGCAGCAACACCTG
>NZ_CBFIIF010000056.1:0-5838 GCF_965662665.1 Congregibacter sp.
CAGACCTTCGGTCTATGGCGGATACTCAAACCTTCCGTGCCGATCTTCTAGACCGCCTGAGCTTCGACGTTGTGCATATGCCAGCGCTTCGCCATCGTGAGGAAGACGTGATGTTGCTCGCCCGTCAATTTGCCGTGCAAATGAGTGCAGAGCTTAGCTGGGAGAAGTTTCCAGGATTTGCGCCAGCCGCGATTCTGCAGCTCGAGGGCTATCACTGGCCTGGAAACGTCCGAGAGCTCAAAAACGTTGTGGAGCGCTCACTCCATCGCTGGGCTGACCAGGACAGTCCGGTGGAAACTCTGGTGCTAGACCCCTTCCAAAGCCCCTGGAGTGACGCCGCTCTCACAAACCAGAACCCCGCCACTCTGCCAGCGGATGAACAACCGCAGGCTTCGAACACTTTGCCCAAGTCACGCGTGGCGGACAAATCAATTACCGTTGGGCTAAATCTCCGTGACAGCGTTGAGCGCTATGAAAAGATGCTTTTGAGCAAAGCTTTGGAAGATCACAGCTACAATCAACGGCGCACTGCCGAAGCGCTGGAACTCAGCTACGATCAGCTGCGGGGACTGGTACGCAAACACGAGCTTCGAACTCGACAGAAATAGGCGTTTCCTATTGGCGTCTGCCCTAGTAACGTACGCGACCTGAATTCAACAAACCACTAAGGAGTTACCTATGACACTTCCGCTCTCGGACATGTCTCTACTTCGCAATGGCGCTTACATAAACGGCTGTTGGACCCATGCCGACGACGGCAAAACACTATCCATACTAAACCCTGCCACCGGTGAAGAAATCATCAGTATCGCAAGCGTAGGAGCGGGCGAAACTCGACGAGCGATCGAAGCGGCCGAGAGTGCGATGGATGACTGGAAGCGACTCCCTGCCAAGACTCGGGCACAGACTCTACGCCAATGGTTCGATCTGATTATGGCGAACCAGGAAGATCTCGCGATTCTTATGACCGCCGAGCAGGGCAAGCCGCTGGCGGAATCCCGCGGTGAAGTCGCCTACGGCGCATCTTATGTTGAGTGGTTCGGCGAGGAAGCAAAGCGACTGTATGGCGACGTAATCCCGGGACCGGGTGAAGACAAGAGAATCGTCTGCATCAAACAGCCCGTGGGCGTTGTCGCGGCAATCACGCCCTGGAATTTCCCCATTGCAATGATTACCCGAAAAGCAGCGCCCGCCCTCGCGGCGGGATGCACCATTGTCATTAAACCTGCGAGTGAAACCCCTTTGTGCGCCCTGGCGCTGGCAGAGCTCGCCGAGCGCGCAGGCATCCCCGCTGGGGTCCTGAATGTTGTCGCAGGCTCGGCAAGAGACATCGGCGGCGAACTCACTGCAAACCCCATCGTACGCAAACTGACCTTCACCGGGTCGACGCCCATTGGCAAAGTACTCGAAGCCCAATGCGCAGAGACTATGAAGAAAACGTCCATGGAACTGGGAGGTAACGCCCCTTTCATCGTCTTTGATGATGCGGATCTGGACGCGGCCGTGGCTGGAGCCGTCATTTCAAAGTATCGCAACGCCGGGCAGACCTGTGTCTGCTCAAACCGCATTTTTGTGCAAAGTTCTATCTACGATTCCTTTGTCGAAAAGCTGGTCGCTAAAGCCAGTGAGCTGGCCGTGGGTGACGGCATGCAGGATGGCGTGGCACTGGGGCCGCTGGTCAACGCTAAAGCGGCTGTGGACGTTGATGAGCTTGTCCAGGCCTCGGTTGCGAGCGGTGCAAAGGTCGCTTTGGGAGGCGGACCCCATGCCCTCGGCGGAAGCTTTTACCAGGCAACGGTTCTTACCGATGTAGATAGCAGCATGGCTGTATTTCGTAACGAAATCTTTGGTCCTGTGGCCCCCATTATCCGCTTCGAGACTGAAGAAGAAGTGATCGCGATGGCGAACGATACAGAGTTCGGGTTGGCATCCTACTTTTACACGAGAGACATCGGCCGCGTGTGGCGCGTTGGCGAAGCCCTGGAGTACGGCATCGTAGGTATTAACGAAGGCATCATCTCTAACGAGATGGCCCCTTTCGGCGGGGTCAAGGAGTCGGGTTCAGGCCGTGAAGGCTCTCGCTATGGCATGGACGACTACGTCGAGATTAAGTACATGCTCATGGGAGGACTTTAGACGGATAACAGCCGCCCGTTAGGTTCTTTAAAGCTCCCAGAAAACCCTCGGCGGGACCCTAGTCCCGCCGTTCACACCCCGGAAAGCTGCACAGCATCTCAAACATCAGATTAGCGGCCAGAAGCGCGGTATTTCCCGTCGTATCGTAGGGTGGAGAAACTTCCACCAAATCTGCACCGACCAGATTCGTACCAAAGACACCGCGAATCACTTCAAGACCCTGGGAGGTCATCAACCCTGCCGGCTCAGGCGTCCCCGTCCCCGGCGCAACGGACGGGTCCAGTCCGTCGATGTCAAAACTCAGGTAGACAGGATGGTCGGCCCCAATCTGCTCGCGCACCTCACGCATAAGTGGCTCGAGGGATTGGTACCAGCATTCTTCGGCAGAAACCACACGAACGCCCCGCTGCCTGGCCCAGTCAAAGTCATCAGCCGCATAACCTGTCGCCCGCAGTCCTATCTGAACCATTTTCGTGGGATCAATGAGCCCCTCTTCAATGCCCCGGCGAAAAATAGTGCCATGGGTGATGGACTCCCCAAACATGTGGTCATTCATATCGGCATGCGCATCCACATGCACTACCGCCAGGGGGCCATGAACCTTTGCCTGGGCGCGAAGTATGGGCAAGGTGATCGTATGGTCGCCACCCATGGCAAGTGTCTTGGCTCCAGCCGCCAGCAAGCCATCGAAATGGCTCTCGATGATCCCGATAGACTTTTCCAGGTTGTAGGTGTTGAGCGCCACGTCACCGGTATCAGCGACTTGAAAAGAGTCAAAGGGCGCGGCCTTCGTCGCCATGCCGTAGGGGCGAACGAGGACTGACTCAGCTCTTATCTGTCGGGGCCCATAGCGTGAGCCAGCGCGATTACTGGTGCCGCAATCGAGAGGCACTCCCACAACGGCGATATCAAGCCCTTCTGCAGACAGCTGCACCGGCAATCTGAACATGCTGGCAATGCCGCCGAAGCGTGGCATATCGTTTCCTGACAGAGGTTGATTAAACTCGCTCACTGCATGCTCACTCTAGGTTCGTTTTGCTTAAGGTTGAAGTCGTCTGCTCGACAACTATTTATCTGGCTAAGGTCTGAGCTATCGCGGCTTGCCAACTGTCTTGTCTTTGTCGCCGCCTGGCCGCCGAGAGCTCTACTGCAAATTCTCGCTCAGGCTGCCAGAGGCGCTTAATATCGGTAGTGTTTCGCCAAAGACCCACGCCGATCCCCGCAAGATAGCTGGCCCCTGCGACCGTCGTCTCGGTAATCCGCGGTCGTACAATTTTTCTACCTAGAAAGTTTGCCTGGGTTTGCATCAGCAAATTATTAGCAGCAGCACCGCCATCCACACGCAGAGGCCGCATCCGCTTGCCCAGATCCGCCTCCATGCACCGCAGAATATCCACGTTCTGCAAAGCCATAGCATCAAGCGTTGCCCGAGCGATATGCCCTTTGTCTGTGCCGCGCGTCAGTCCGGTAATCAAACCCCGGGCTTCTGCTGCCCAGTGAGGCGCACCCAGCCCTGTCAGCGCGGGGACAAATTCTACACCCCCATGATCGGGCACACTTGCCGCCAGCGCCTCAATATCGGATGCCCGTTTAATGAGTTTCAGTCCGTCTCGCAACCATTGCACTGCCGCACCGCAGATAAAAGCGCCACCCTCCAGGGCGTACACTGGCTTTTGACTTTCTAGCTGCCAGGCGACAGTGGTGAGCAGACGAGACTTGGATAGCACTTTTTCGCTACCGGTATTCATCACGATAAATGAACCCGTACCAAAGGTGCACTTGGTATCACCGGTACTAAAGCAGGCCTGACCGAAGAGCGCCGCCTGCTGATCGCCCGCTATTCCTGCGATGGGTATCCCATCGGGTAAGCCGCGAACACCGCGAGTATGTCCAAATACGCCGCTGCTGGGGCGTATCTGTGGAAGAATACTGATGGGCACTTCAAACAGCCGGGCGAGTTCTTCATCCCAACCCAGTGTCTTAAGATTCATCAAAGACGTACGTGCGGCATTGCTGACATCGGTTGCGTGTTCCTCACCACCCGTGAGTCTCCACAGCAAAAAGCTGTCGATGGTTCCTGCCGCTAGTGCGCCCGCCTTAAGCGCCCGCTTTGCCGCCGGCACTTCGCGGAGCAACCAACGAAATTTGCTGGCGCTAAAGTAGGGATCCAACACCAAACCGCTGCGGCGTTGTACGGCTTTTTCGTGGCCGGCACTTCGCAGGTCATCACAGAAATCCGCTGTACGGCGGCATTGCCACACAATGGCATTGTGCAAAGGCTCACCGCTGCGTCGGTCCCAAAGCACCGAGGTTTCTCGCTGATTGGTAATCCCAATCGCCGCTATGTCCGAAGGCTTGCAGAGTTTCTTACGTAAAAGTCGCGCTAAGGCCTTCTCGACGGACGACCAAATTGCATCAGGCTGATGCTCTACCCAGCCTGGCTTTGGAAACACCTGCGGAAACTCAACGTTAACACTGGCACATAGCTGCCCCTGCGCATCAACCAGGGCGACAGTGCTGCCTGTCGTACCCTGATCGATGGCAAGTACAAAATCAGGCATTAGGCTGCAAAGCCCTCCATTGCCTTGATCTCGAGATAGTCCGTGAAACCATGCTCACCCCACTCGCGGCCATTTCCAGATTGCTTGAAGCCACCAAAGGGCACCTCATAGCCGCCCGATGCGCCGTTGATGTGGATGTTGCCCGCCCGGATACGTCGGCCGACGCTTCGAGCATGTTCAATGTCACCGCTTTGAACATAACCTGCCAGCCCGTAGGGTGTGTCGTTAGCCATGGCAATGGCTTCGTCTTCGCTGTCGTAAGGAAGGATCGCCAGAACCGGTCCGAAAATTTCCTCGCGTGCAATCGTCATGTTGTTATTCACGCCAGAGAACACCGTAGGTTTAACGTAGTAACCCGCGTCCAGTCCATCGGGACGACCTGTACCCCCGGCGACGACCTTTGCACCCTCGTCAATGCCCGCCTGAATCAGACCCTGAATTTTGTTGAACTGAACTTCCGACACCACCGGTCCTACCTGAGTGCCTTCGTCGGCGGGATCACCCACCACCACGGCCGCTGCCACGTTGCGAGCAATCTCTTCGACTTCTGCCAGTCGGGCGGATGGCACGAACATACGCGATGGCGCATTGCAGGATTGACCGCTGTTCATGAACATACTCATAACGCCCTGAGTAACCGCTTTTTCAAAGTCGGCATCATCCAGCACGATATTCGGCGACTTGCCGCCGAGTTCCTGCGTCACACGCTTCACCGTCGGCGCGGCATTCATAGCAACCTGAGTGCCCGCCCGGGTAGAACCCGTAAAAGACATCATGTCTACGTCGGGGTGCTTGGACAGCGCCGCGCCAACCGTCGGCCCATCGCCGTTGACCATGTTGAACACGCCGGCGGGAACACCTGCCTCGTGCATAATTTCTGCCCAAATCTGCGCAGACAGCGGAGATATCTCGCTTGGCTTGAGCACGATTGTGCAGCCAACGGCCAAAGCTGGCGCCACCTTGCAGGCGATCTGATTAACCGGCCAGTTCCAGGGGGTGATCATTCCACAAACCCCAATGGGCTCTTTGACGAGCCGATGCTGCCCAAGATCTTCTTCGAACTCGTACTCGCGCAGGACATCCAAAGCCTGCTGCAGGTGCCCAAGGCCAGTGTGCGCCTGAGCGGTCTCTGCAAGACCCT
>NZ_CBFIIF010000057.1:0-5570 GCF_965662665.1 Congregibacter sp.
TGGCGCTGAGGACCCGGCCTTGCGCGAGTCCATCGAGCGTTTCCCTATCAATAGAACGACTCTCTGACACCAGGGTCAAAAACTGTTCATAAAGGCCATCAACGGACTGCTGCAAGACATCCGATAAAGCAGGATCCAGGGATCTGTCTGGACGCAGAGCGCCGGCTAACTTGGTGGTACCGACGCCATCGGTCTGGATACCACCTTTAGCAAGCAGGCGCTCAACGGTAGGAAACGCGGCAAACACGCCAATGCTTCCGGTAATTGTCGTGGGCGTCGCGAATATCTGATCTGCAGCGGTTGCAATGTAATACCCCCCGGAGGCGGCAATGCTGCCCATACTCACGACCACGGGCATCCCTGAATCCCTTATTCGTTCTAATTCAGCGCGAATAATCTCGGAGGCAAAAACGCTACCCCCTCCCGTAGTCACGCGCAGAACAATGGCCCGGGTGCCCTCACGCTTCGCGGTATTACGTAAAAGCCGTGACAAGGTATCGGAGCCGATTCTTCCAGGAGGCTGCTCTCCAGGCAGCATATTGCCCTGAGCGGTGACAATCGCCACCTTGGGAAGATCCGGTGCGGCAAGGGTTGGGCGCATACGCGATACATACTGCGCAAAAGAAATTCCGGCAAAACGACCGTCCTCGTCCCTGGCGCCCACCAGCGAGCTGAGATACTGGTTTTGCTGAGCACGATCGAGCAAGTCGTCCACAAGGTCTGCATTCAACGCCAGGCTCGCCGCGTTTCCACCGGCAAGACGAAGTCGCTCGGGGTAATCATTCAGGAGCGCGTCAACGGCTCCGGACTCCAAACCGCGCCGTTCCTCGACGGATTCTACATAGGCCTCCCAGAGATCATTAAGCCATTCACGGGTAATCCCGCGTTCTCCCGGTGACATGTCGTTGCGAAGAAAGGGCTCCGCAATGGACTTGTACTCCCCCGCTCGAAACACATGCATGGTGATGGACAGCTTCTCCAGCGCATCGGCGAAATAGTTGGTGTAAACACTAAAGCCTTCGAGTGCCACTGCGCCAAACGGGTGCATCAGTAAGGTGTCGGCTTCTACAGCCAGCCGATATTGGTCCTGCGTGTAATAGTCACCTATCGCCACCACCGGTTTACCACTCTCCCGAAAACGCGCAATCGCCTCGGCAAGCTCGGTAGTTTTACTCTGCCCGATCGAGACGAGGCCACCCAGCTGTAGCACCAGCGCTGTAATACGCTCGTCGGTACGGGCAAGCTCAACGCTGTCGATGAGATCAGCTAGCAGCGCTTCGCGACTAGCGGGCTCCTGCTCAAAAATCAGACTCGCCGCCTCTATCTGGCTCCGCTCATCTACCACCCGACCCGTGGGGTCAAGCACTAACGCCGCTCGCTCCGGCAAGGACTCCGGCTTGCCGGTAAATGTCACCCAAAGCACCAGCAACACAAGAATGAAAACCAGGTTCGCCAGGGCTAGGCGCAGTAGGGTGAGGCCACGCCAAAGTGCCAGAAACAGTCGCTTAATCAAGAGAATCTAAACCTCGGTTTTCTGTTGTGTGTCAGTGCGCGCTTGCAGCTCTCTAGAGCGTTGACGCACATAAAACATTGAGCAGGCAAAAAGTAATATAACGGCACTGAGTTCTGCCTGGGCTCGAAAGCTCTCAGGCTCGGCAAAGATTCGCAAAATGGCAAAAACGAAGTACAAAAGACTCACGAAGGCCAGCCAGGTATATCCCCTGAGACTATCGCGGAGCATTCCCGGAAGTAACATCAACAAGGGAACAAACCAAAAAAACAGCAGCACCCAGGGAACCGAGCGCTGCCAGGCGTCCAAAGCCTGGGTAACTATCAGGAGTAAAAAGCCACACCAAGTGCCAAGCCAGATCCACAACACCGATGACCCTCTGGGAGCGACACTCACCGCCTCGTCACTCATGCGAGACGCGCACAGGTCTGCGCTACGCGTCGACCAAGGGCACGACAGAGCTGTAGCTCCGTGTCGTCCATAGCTCGCCCACCGTCCGCACCCGCCCAGTGAGACGCACCGTAAGGCGTTCCCCCGGAAGTTGTCGTCATCAAACCGGCTTCGCTATAAGGCAAACCCAAGACCAACATACCGTGATGAAGCAACGGTAACTGCATCGACAGCAAGGTGCTCTCCTGCCCGCCGTGCAAGCTGGAGGTAGATGTAAACACCGCCGCCGGCTTATCAATCATCGAACCGCTGAGCCAAAGGTCGGAGGTTTGGTCAATGAAGTATTTCAGAGGGGCTGCCATGTTCCCAAAACGCGTCGGTGAACCCAGCACCAGCCCGGAACAGTGTCGCAGGTCGTCGATACTGCAATAGGGAGGGCCATCATCAGGCACCCCATCGGCACTCTGCTCTGTCTCCGCGGAAACAGGCGCAACCGTGCGCAGTCGCGCCTCAAAACCGGTAACGGTGCTCACCCCACGCGCAACCATGCGGGCCATAGCTTCAGTGCTGCCCTGACGGCTGTAGTAAAGGACGAGAACGTAGGCAGATTGCTGCATAAATAAGGACTTTCCGGGAACAAACAGAGTCCCGCAGTATAGCAAAGTGCCCATCAGCCTCCTGTCGTGCGTCCTCGGGCCGCTTTCTGCGATAATCAGCACATGGACTCCTTGCCGAACACTTTTTATAAGCTTCAGCGTCGCGCGCGGTATCTTGCCGCTCGTTACAAAACGGACCGCTGTCGTGACACCGCAGCGGCTCTCACCTATATGTCGCTGTTCGCCCTCGTCCCGCTACTTACGGTGTTCTACACCATGGCCTCCGCAGTACCCGCATTCCAGGGGCTCGAATCGAGCATTCAGGAGCTGCTCTTTGACAATCTTGTGCCCGAGACTTCCGCAGGCATAGAAGAGTACGTCTCTGACTTCTCAAGGCAGGCAAAGAATCTCACCGGTTTTGGTATCGCTTTTTTGATCGCCACCGCCGTTCTGATGCTGCGCAACATCGAACAAGCGTTCAATTTAATTTGGCGCACTCGAGGTAATCGCGGTCCCGTTTCAAGCTTTCTTCTCTACTGGGCAATCTTATCCCTCGCTCCGGTGACCATAGGTCTGGGACTGGGTGTCAGCACCTTTCTTGCCTCCTTTGCCGGTCGCCTCGAAGAATGGGACATCATCGGGATCGGCGCCCTGTTTCTTCGCATGCTTCCCTATTTCCTTCAGATTGTCGGCTTTACCCTGGTTTACGCGGCCGTACCTAACTGCCGCGTCCCTGTTAAACATGCGGTGGTCGGCGGGATTATTGCGGCGACGAGTTTCAACATCGCTCGCGCGCTTTTCACCAAGTTAGTGGCTGGCTCGAGCATCACGTTTATTTACGGCGCATTTGCCGCCGTGCCGCTATTTCTGCTGTGGATTTACATCTCCTGGATGATCGTGCTGATTTCCGCAATTGTGGTGCACAGCCTATCCGCCTATCAGAGCGAAGCGCAGTCGCGACGACCTCTAGTGCTCAAAGCATTGGAAGTTTTGGAAACGCTTTACCGACGGCAAGCTGAGGGCCTACCCTTGAGAGAGCTCGATCTTTTGAAGGATCGACATTTGGCGGTAGATGCGGAGAGCTGGCAAAAACTGCGCGACTGCTTGTTGAAGTATCGTGTTATCGCGCAGAACGAACGCGGCCACTATCTTCTGGCGAGAGACCTTCACAGCGTAGCGCTATGGCAGCTGCAGCAATGGCTGGACGTTGAAGGTGAAATTTCCATGGAAACCCACGATTCCATGCCCGCCTGGGAACAGCAGACAATCACCCTCCTTAAGGAGCAGCAACAGGGTGTTCGAGAGCACTTGAACATGCCCCTAGCCACATTATTTGAGCAATAAGCATTTGAGCAATAAGCCCATGAAATCCATCAGCGACAAAAGCAATCAATGGCTGCGAGGCGCCACCTTACTCCTTGTGCTTATGTGCCTTAGTGCTTGCGATAAGCTGGGTTCGCAGGACCCGACCAGCCTGGACACCTTGGGAAGCTGGACCTTTGTCAACTATTGGGCAAAGTGGTGCAAACCCTGTATCCAGGAAGTGCCTGAACTCAATCTGTTGCACAAGCGCGACGGCGTTCGCGTGCTGGGAGTTAATTACGACGGAGCCCAGGGCGAAGAACTTCAAGCGCAATTGGATAGTCTGAATGTGCAGTTTCCCACGCTGAATGAGGACCCCGCAGCCCGCTACGGCGTCGAACGTCCGCAGGTGTTGCCCACAACGCTAGTAATAGACCCTCGGGGCGTCTTAAGTGCCGTTCTCATCGGCCCTCAGACAGAAGCATCACTCCTCGCAGCGGCGGATATCGCAGAGTCTCACGGGGACGGCCCGGGGCAGCATTCAGGGGATGAGTAGCGAAGACCCTACCGTGCGCCGAGCTTCCAACTCTGCGTGCGCTCGCTGTACTTCGGCCAGCGGATAGCGCTGCGCAATAGTCACCTTGACCCGACCATCCAGTACTCTATCGAACACGGCGGCGGCGCTGTCGCGCATCTCTTCCTTGGTCGCCACGTAGCTCATAAGAGTAGGTCTTGTGATAAACAGAGACCCCCGCGCAGCGAGCTGTTGCAAATCAAACGGCGGAGGACTACCGGAGGCGTTTCCAAAACTGACCATTAAGCCCCGGGGAGCCAGACAGTCGAGGGATTGCGTAAACGTCGCTGCACCCACTCCATCGTAGACGACCGGAAGCATTTTCTCGTCCGTAATCTCTCGCACCTTGGCAACCAGGCCAGGTTCGTCATTCAAAAAACAGTGGGCGTAACCGTTCTCCAAAGCTAGCTCACGCTTTGCCTCGCTGCTCACGGTGCCAATAACTTCAGCGCCTAGCGCCGATGCCCACTGACCAAAGATCAGCCCCACACCTCCGGCAGCAGCAGGAAACAGTGTCTGCTGCCCCGCCTCTAAGGGGAAAGTTCGCTGAAGGAGATACTCCACCGTCGCCCCCTTGAGAAGCACCGCAGCGGCGGTATCGAAATCTATGCCCTCGGGCAACGGCACGAGACGCTCTGCAGGGAGAATAACCGCCTCGCTGTAAGCTCCGAACCCCGCCGCGCAGTAGGCAACGCGGTCTCCTACGGATAGATCGACACCCTCACCAACGGCCTCAACAACACCGGCGCCTTCAAGACCAATCCCCGTGGGAAGCGGCAATGGATACAGGCCGCTTCGATGGTACGTGTCAATGTAGTTGAGTCCGATAGCACGATTTGCAACTCGAGCCATACCGGGTCCAGGCTCGCCTAGCTCGCAATCGACAAAAGTGAGAACCTCGGGACCACCAACCTTCTTAATCTGTACAGTATTAACCACGTTTTAATCCTTAGTTGCGGGCAATCGCCTCATCCATTGCCGACCATTGGGCGCAGCCTTTTTGTCCGGGACCGGAAGCCACACAGACGTCGAGCTCTGCAATCGCCTCCCCAGCCGATGCTTCCAGCATACGCCCCAATAGGTAGTGCGCGAACTCTTCAACTGTCGCATTAACGATAGGCAGGATAAGTGTATCTGAGCAAAGAAACTGCATTTCCTCGCCATTGAAAACAACGCGATATACATCACCCTCTCTTGT
>NZ_CBFIIF010000058.1:0-5257 GCF_965662665.1 Congregibacter sp.
TCCGGGGAAGCAACAACGCGAGCCCAAATTTCCCGATGAAAAAGAGTGCGGCGCCCACGGCAATCATTAATCCGAGAAGATGAAGCCAGTACTTGTAAAACACTTTTAAGAGCAGGTTCTTACTGAGCGCCGTTATTGCATACTCTTCGGGGCCCACTTCATAAACGCCAACGCGATTGGCGTAAGACCTGTATTCGGCGAGCATCTCCTCAAAAAGTTCGGAGTTTTGTGCTGACAGGTCAGTGGTTTCGCCGGGGTCCATCGACAGGTCATAGAGTCGCCAAGTACCGTCGCCCTGCGGGGGCGTATTGCGCGTAATCTTCCACTGCCCGCGATAAACAGCCGCGTTTCCGCTCACTTCGAAAGAAAAGCTTTCATCGTCTTTGTACGTCGTGTCGGAATTCGCGGACAGCATCGGCAGGGCGCTGCGCCCGTAAAACTGATCTGGGTCATAAGCAACACCGGTCGCTTCCAATATTGTCGGCACAAGATCGGCAACATGCACGGGCGCATGCGCGACCTTCGAGGTCGCAATGCCCGGTCCCGCCGCAATCAATGGCACGCGCAGGCCACCCTCGCTGGCGTAAAACTTATAGAGATCAAAAGGTGCCGCCAACACAGAGGCCCATTCTCGACCGACTGCAGTAAGACTTCTTCGCAGACCGAGGTTTTCGTACGATGTATCGAATCCTTCGATCAATTTGATGGCGTCTAATGCCAGGTTGGCGGGACCATCCAGGCTCGTCTTTGCAGATTCGGCGCCATTATCCGACAGAACCATCACCACCGTGTTTTGCAGCGCACCGATCGCGTCCAGATGATCGAGGAGGCGTCCTAAGTGGTAATCGGCCGCCTCCATCATCCCAGCGTTCACCTGCATTTCCCGTGCTGAAACGGATCGCTCTTCCGGTGTCAGATCCAGCCAAGCACGATGATTCGCCGGAGGAGACGCAAGGGTTGTCGTGTCGGGCACGAGACCCAAATCAATTGTGCGGCGCAATCGCGCTTCGCGCATGACATCCCACCCTGCGTCGAAAATACCGTTGTAGCGGTCGACATATTCGACGGGAGCCTGAATGGGAATGTGAGCGGTCTGGAACGAGAGATAGGAGAAGAAAGGCTGCTCGCGGTTGCCCGCATCAATGTATTCGATCATCTGGTCGACAATTGTCCGAGACGAGTAATGATCCTCAGGAAGCGTGACCGGCTCCCCGTTCTCAAACCATTTCACCTCACGGGATCCCGGCAGGTAGGGCTTGGCGTCGTAATTGCCGCCGCCAGTGGCGTCCATCACGTAGGAGCGGTCGAACCCAAATCTACTGGGCAGGTTCGCGCCGATTTCACCGATCCCCCACTTGCCGGTGACATAAGTCTGATATCCCGCGCGGGATAGCATCGTAGCGATGGTCTCCTGGTCAGCATCCCAGTGCATCGAATAGCCGGGAAAAGACTGCATTGCAGGGGTGACGGTCTCAACAAGCGTCCCCATGCCGACCTGATGGCTGTCCATGCCAGTCATCAGCATGGCGCGAGTGGGGCCACAGAACGGAGCAGTGTAATAACGGGAAAGCCTGACGCCTCGCTCTGCCAGTTCGTCGATTCGCGGCGTGCGGGCGTCGCTACCGTAAGCGCCAAAACCCGAAAAACCTACGTCATCGAAAAGGACAAGCAGGATGTTTGGGCGCTCATCCTGCGCAGCAACGGCAGCGCTCCACAAGAGCGTGGATGCAATCAGGCACAGCGATAAAGGGGCCGATTTTTTCATTCTGGAGACGCTCTCAATCTGGGGTGACGGCGCGGACGAGCCACGGCTTTGTGCAGATTTTAGCTGCTCAGCAGCACCTGATCTACACAACTGTTCAATGCATCGCGACCAAGATCACCCATTGCGGTGAAAGCAAATGCAGTTTGGAATCCGTCTGCGGTTTCGTGATGGTGGAGCGCCTTTGCATACACGTTTTCATGTTGAGTGCTTGTAGGCGTCGGATTGATTCCAAAAATAATCTCACGGTGCACCGGTAGAGGTGCCGCAAGTCTCGCTAGCATACCGCCATAGGCCAGGTTGATGATTTTACCTTCCTGGCTTTGCGGAACAGTACGCGGTGGCTCTCGTTGACTTGTGACGTTACTCAAAACATCTCTCCTCGCTCGCAACAGGCGAAGTATACAACCGAGGAGCAGCGCAGAGCAGTAGGAGCCAGCGGGCCTTCCCGCGCATGGACACCTAAACAACCGAGTAGCTGTCGCGGCTATAGCCCAAAGGGTTGTCAGAGCAAAGTAAACCTTTTGCTAGCGGTTTGGTCTATATTTCGTGACTGCGTTGCAGTATCACTGCTTTGTCCAGATTCTTATTGATCGGAGTATTCATGAACCGCCGTCTTCTCCTTGTTTCTCTTTGCCTGACTTTGTGCATGTCGTCCCTTGTCGCCAATGCTGCACCGGCCCTGGTGGCCGTCGATACCCAGCAATTTACGGACCGCCCCATCCCGCGGTTTCGCGTGGATGCCGCATGGCCGGTGGTTCCGGGCGAGATAATCATGGGGCAAGTACCGGGCCTGGCCATCGATAAAGATGACAACGTCTGGATTCTCCAGCGCCCGAACTCGTTGGGGTTTTCCGACACGGGGCTCGCGCAGACTCCCCCTATCGCCGTGTGCTGCACGCCCGCACCGCACGTGATGCAGTTTTCCAGCGACGGTGCTTACTTAAAAGGTTGGGGCGGCCCCGAACATGCGCCAACGCTCGATGGTGTAAACCAATGGCCCGACACCGTGCACGGCCTCTACGTTGACGAAGAGACCTCTGTCTGGATTGCCGGTAATGGTGATGGCGATCATGTTGCACTGAAGTTTACGGAAGATGGAGAGTTCATTCGCGGCCTCGGTCGCCGAGAACGATCCGCCGGCAACTTTGACCGAGAAACCCTCGGTGGACCAGCGGACATCTCACCAGACCCAAAAACCGGGGAAGTACTCATCGCCGACGGCTACATCAACAAGCGGATCATTGGCTTTGACGAGGCAGGCAAATTCACTCGATTCTGGGGTGCCTACGCATCCTCGCCCGATGCCAAGACTCGCGAAGGTGCGTTTGATCAGAGCCAGGCATCCAGTAATGCCGACGGCGGCGCAAACCCGGAATCTGAGTCTTTTGGGGATATTGTGCATTGCGTGGTACGTGGACCCGACGAGCGCGTTTACGTGTGCGATCGGCGTAACAATCGGGTTCAAGTTTTCGAAACCGGTGAGAACGGCGAAACTAAATTCCTCCGGGACATTGTCGTAGCACCGGGCACGGGTGGTACGCGAACCGCATCGGACATCGCTTTTTCACCTAACGCGGAGTTTATGTACATCGCGGATATGATGAATGGTCAGGTGTGGATCTATGATGCGCAAAGCTACGAGCTCCTCGGCGCTTTCGGGCGCAACGGACGTTATCCCGGGCAGTTCATCTGGCTGCACAGTGTCGATGTGGACAGCGAAGGCAACGTCTACACCACAGAGGTCAGCACCGGGCGGCGTGTACAGAAATTTGTATTGGAGGGTATCGAGTAATCCCGCACGGACCATAGGGGACTGTCGATTCGAAGAGGGTTAGGAAGGTAATGAACATTAAACCCGTAGCAGGCGCCATCGGCGCAGAAGTAAGCAACATAGATCTCCGCAATCCTATGACCGAGGATATGAAGCGCAATCTGCGCGACCTGGTAAACCAGCATGAGGTTGTTTTTTTTCGGGATCAGGCCATCACGCCCGCCCAGCAGCGTGAACTCGCGGCCCTGTTCGGCCCCCTTCAGAGTCATCCGGCTTACGATACGGTGCCCGGTTTCCCTGAGGTGATGGTGCTCGAAAGCACGCCCGAAAGGCCGTCTAAAATTGAGGTCTGGCACTCAGATATGACCTTTCGCCAGCACCCACCCTCAATTACCGTGTTGCGTGGGGTGGAAACACCCAGCGTTGGGGGCGATACGCTTTGGGCGAGCATGACGGCAGCCTACGACGCCCTGTCACCGGGGATGCAGCGTTATCTTGACGACCTGATAGCGGTCCACGACTTCTCCCAGGGTTTTAGGGAAAGCCTCTTAGAGGACGGCGGACGAGAGCGCCTGGCGGACGCCGTGGCGAACAACCCCCCGGTGCGGCATCCGGTCATTCAGACGCATCCCGAAACTGGTCGTAGGGCGATTTTTGTGAATGCGCTGTTCACCACGCATATTGAGGGGATTTCTCCTCTGGAGTCCGCCGAAGTTCTGCGGTTCCTTTACAAGCATTGCACGTTACCCGAGTTCACCTGTCGACTCCGGTGGGCTAAAGACACGGTTGTGATTTGGGACAATCGAAGCACCCAGCATAAACCGGTGAATGACTTCTTCCCCGCGCTTAGGCGCCTGCACCGCGTCGTTAGCGAGGGCGATGCCCCCTACTAGGACGTCTGCGCACAAGAATTCGCCACAGAATACGCCTTGGATGAACATTCATGCTTGAACCCAAAAACAACCCCACGCCCGGATTTATCGTAGACCCACCCGGCTGGATCCGCCTGCTCATATCCAAGAAGATTCTTGGACCGGAAGCCGACGAGGCAGTGATCCGCAAACGTCGACAGAAGGCCGAGAGGCTGCGCGAGAAGCGCGGCGAACCCCATGTAGTTGATTACTTTCATCAGCTCGATGACCCCTATTCGCTCCTCACCGCGCAGGTCCTTAAGACCTTTGCCGAGAGCTATGACATAGAGCTCCGAACACACTTGATACGTGCGACGGGAGGCAAGGCCCAGCCGGAGTTGGAGAAGCTCGCCATCTGGGCACGCCGCGATGCCGAGCTCATAGCGCCCTACTTTAATCTGCTATTTCCCACGGGCGCGCCCACGGTGCCCGATCCACAACACCAGATACTTGCGGGCCAGGCGCTGCTTAGCGGCAAGGCATTAACGGATCCAGCGCTCATCGCCCAAATCACCCTTGCCCTTTGGGAAGGCGATGAGGAAACCTTGCTGAGCTGCGCATCCAACGGTGTCAGCGCCGCTGACCTGGCCTCAGCACTGGACGCGGGATCCGCGCTTCTTGCCGAGCGCAAGCACTATTCGGGGGCGACCTTCTTTTACGGAGGCGAGTGGTATTGGGGCGTTGACCGCCTGTATCACCTCGAAATGCGCCTGCGCGATCTTGATTTGTGTGCGGCGCCCGATTCAGAGCTACTGTTGCCTCGCCCGGATACGGACCTCAGTGGTGTTGACGCCAGCGATCAGCGCCTGG
>NZ_CBFIIF010000059.1:0-3752 GCF_965662665.1 Congregibacter sp.
ACGTCCACCCCTCACTTCCCGCCGTGCTCACACAGTTTCCCTTCCTGGCGCCGGACAGCTGGGAACTCCCCACAGGCAGCTTTCCAGGAGCCTTAACACCCAAGGACTTTGAAAAGAAACTCCGGAAACTCGTGGCCGCGCATGATGCCGAGCTGCCCTTCATCACCTGGGGCTATCACCCTCTCTGGCATGGCGATGTGTATCGAGAACAGCTCAGCGAGTGGTTCCCCGATCAGTCCGTGATGTTGTGGCATCGCTCCTTTCACGAGCTCATCCTCAACGATGCGGCTATCGAAGAACTCGGGCTTAGCGAGGCTGAGGTTCGCGAGCTACACGAGACAGACTGGGAGCGAGGACACTTTTGGGAAAATGGCCTAAAAGCTCTGGTTCCCAAGCTGGGTTTTTTGTTTGAGCCTGCACGCTTTCTGGGCGGGATGGAGAACTTTCTGGCAATGGCCCACCGAGGCGGCGTCACTACTGCACTGGACATGGGCACGGGTATTTTCGGGAACCCGGAGCAGGAACTCGCGCTCATAAGAAAAGCGGTCGCTGATACCGACGCGCCGCTACGCATTGTCATGACGCCCATCATTACCGACTTTTTGGCGCGGGGCCGAAGCCCAGCTGAGGCTGAAGAGGAGATAGATCGCTGGCGGGAGGATAATTCCGATCGCGTAATAATTGACCATCACTTCAAGTTGATGATGGACGGTGCAATCTATAACGGGCTGGCGCAGATGGGTCCCCCGGGATATCTCGATGGGCATGAGGGCCAGTGGATGGCCCCTCTGGATGTCACTGCGGTCTGGGCCTCACATTTTTGGAAAGCGGGCTACAAAATTCACGCTCACACCAATGGTGATGCCAGCGCCGCAGCGCTCATCGAAATGCTCAAAGCACTGCAAATAGAGCATCCGCGACCGGATCATCGATTAACCCTGGAGCACTTTGCTTACACTACCGAGGAGCAGATCAGACAGTTTGCCGCGCTTGGTGGCGTGATTTCCGCAAACCCCTACTACCACTACATCTTGTCCGACCTTTATGGCGAAGCCTGGCTGGGTCCGGATCGCAGCGCGCAAATGGTTCCCCTGGGCTCTGTTGAACGTGCTGGCATGCCCCTCGCACTTCACTCCGACGCACCCATGGCACCCCTTGAGCCTCTAACCCTGGCGTGGACCGCGACTAACAGGATCACCATCAACGGCAATGCCACGGGTCAGGAACAACGCATCAGCCTCGATAGCGCCCTGCGCGGCATTACCATCGACGCGGCCTGGGTGATGGGTTGGGAGGATGAGATAGGCTCGATTCGCGCAGGCAAGCGCGCAGACTTTACTGTGCTGGAACAAGACCCCTATGCCGTGGGTATGACGGGACTTCGCGAGATCCCTGTTTGGGGAACGGTGTTTGAAGGGCGTCCCGCAAAGATCGAATAAGGATCGACACTACTCGCTATCAGAAGCTTCTGGAGGTGTTGCAGCGCTCTTTCGTTGCTGCACAAGCACCCAGGGGTCTGCAACGACGGCCCACAATGAACGATTGTCCGCGAGCCAGCGGGTGGCGCGCTCATCGCCGACGCCCTCAACACCGCCGGTATTCATCCACTGCTCGAATTGCGCCGCATTATCTTGGGATAACTGCACCGCCACCTCGATGAGATCCAGGTCGTCACTCACCAATATCAAGCGTCCCGCCGCGAAGTACCGTTGCAGCTCAGCGAATTCGATTTGGGCGGTTTGCGCGAGAAAGTCTGCCCGGCGCTGAGCCTGCTCCGGCGTATCAGCCATACCGCTGATCGGCGACAAACGGATTAGTCTGTCGTTCTTGTCCGAAAGTGGATGTAGGGCCATGACCGGGAATGAAGGTGATGTCATCTCCTAAGGGGAACAGCGTGTTACGTATGCTGTTGATGAGATCGTCATGATTGCCCTGGGGAAAGTCCGTACGACCGATAGAGCCCTGAAAGATCACATCGCCGACCCAAGCGACGCGCTGAGTGTCGTGCACAAACACCACATGGCCCGGAGTATGACCCGGACAATGAAATACTTTTAGGGTTTGCTCTCCCACGGTCACGGTATCGCCGCCCACCAGCCAACGATCCGGCTCAAAAGCCTCGGCGATGGGAAAGCTGGCCATCTTGCACCACTCGGGAAGCTTATCGATCCAAAACCGGTCGTCTTCATGGGGCCCCTCAATAGGCACCGATAGCTGTTGCCTGAGGACGTCAGAGGCCGCGCAATGATCCATGTGCCCATGGGTCAAAATGATTTTTTCGACGGTGCCCCCCAATTGATCGACCGCCGCAAGAATGCGTTCGATATCCCCACCGGGATCTACAATTGCGGCTTTACCGGTAGCCTCGCACTTGAGTATCGAACAGTTCTGCTGATACGCAGTGACGGGAACAATTGTGACCTTAATGCTCATAGGTGACCTGATTACTCATGCATGTGCTGGGGAGTTACCCACCGACTTCTTAAGCGCGTTAAGCGGCTCCAGCAGAAGCCTCCGGTACTGCAGACTCGGGATGGGCATCGGCATTCGGATTGAAGAACACCTCCTCATCAAGCTGCTTTTCGCTCTTGCCCACTACCACCGACGCCGTGGCGTCACCGGTAACGTTGACCATGGTGCGCACCATATCGAGGAGGCGATCCACACCAATGATCAGCGCGATGCCTTCAACCGGCAATCCTGCCTGCTCAAGCACCATCGCCAGAGTAATGAGTCCCACACCCGGTACCGCGGCGGTCCCCACAGATGCCAGAGTCGCGGTCAGGATCACCGTGATGTAGGCCGTCATGCTTAAATCAAAGCCATAGACCTGCGCGATAAACACCGTCGCTACGCCTTGCATGATCGCAGTGCCAGCCATGTTGATCGTGGCGCCCAAGGGCACAGTAAATCCAGCTACGGAGTTATGTACGCCGAGCTTTTTCTCAACTGTGCGCAGAGTGATAGGCAAGGTTGCCCCGGATGAAGCCGTGGAGAAAGCAAATGCCCAAACCGAGCGCATCTTCTTCAACATTACCCTGGGCGGCAGACCGGTCATTGACTTTAATATGAAGCCATAGGTAACCGTGCCGTGAAAAATCAATACTCCCAGCACCGTAAGGAAGTAAGCGCCTAGATCCAAAATCGCCCCAAGGCCCATTTCTGCGAACAGACGGCCCAGCAAGGCAAACACGCCATAGGGGGCGAAAGCCATGAGCACGCCCACCATCTTCATGACCACCGCTTCGAGATCGCTAAAGTAAGTCGCCATTCGCTGACCGGCTTCTCCCGCTCGGGAGAGTGCATAACCAAAGAGCAGGGCAAACACGATGATCTGCAGCATCTCACCATCGGCCATCGCTTGGATGGGATTACTGGGGAATATGTTCACCACCACCTCTTTAAGGGGGGGTGGCTCTGTGGCAACAAAGGCAGCACTGGTATCCAGTTGTACCGAACTGCCCGGGCCCACGAATACCGCGACAACCAAAGCTACGGTGACTGCAATTGCAGTGGTGGCCAGATAAAACAGCAGCGTCTTACCGGCAATGGGTCCCATACGAGCACTGTCGCCCAGGGAGCTCGACCCGCAAACCAGGGACACGAACACCAGTGGCACGACAAGGAGCTTGAGCGAGGCTACGAAGATTCGTCCGATGACATCGAAAACACCCCCCACCAGCCAGTCATCAATAATAGTCTTGAGCGTGCCGTCCACGGCACTGCCGTGACCGATGAGATTCAATAGTGAG
>NZ_CBFIIF010000060.1:0-3574 GCF_965662665.1 Congregibacter sp.
CCCTGACTTTTACCGGCAGTGCCTCATGGCAAGCTTTGAGGAGCTGAGGGATGCAACAGTTGTGAGCGAGGCACCTAAGCGCCGTGCAAAATCAAAGGCAAAGGCGAAGGCCGTACCTAAGCGTAAGGCTGCGCAAAAGACACGAGCGAAGGCTAAGCCGAAGAATCCTGTGAAGGCTAAGCCGGCGAGAAAGCGGGCGTGAGGCGAGCTGCTAGTTAGCTTTCTCATTGGAGGCCGGCTTTTCGAAGATAAGCACATGCTGCTGCGGCAGGTAGTCCTCGGTAGTTACCCAATCCAAGCCAATAGCTTGCATCTCCAGGCGCACCTGCTCCTCGCTCATCTTATGCAGCGTCTTGATGGGTACCGAGGGATCCTCGCTCCGGTATTCGATGAGTACCAGCTTTCCCCCCGGTCGCAAGGATTCGACCAGCGCTACCCCCATTTCTCGTGGATACGAGAACTCGTGATAGGCGTCAACGATAAATGTCAGATCAATGGTGTTTGCGGGAAGGTTAGGCGAAGTCTCGCTACCAAGAACCGCTTTCACGTTTGCTACCGACAGCGCCTTCTGACGCTCACCCAGTAAGGTCAGCATCTCGGGTTGTATATCGACGGCATAGACTTGCCCTTCGGGCACCCGAGCGGCAATGGGGAAGGTGAAGTATCCCGTGCCCGCACCGATATCCGCCACGTTATCGTCGGGATCAATAGCGAGCCGCTCGATCAACAAGTCCGTACGTTCCTGCCGCTCTCGCTCGGGCCGTTCCAGCCATCCCGCACCGAGGTGACCCATGACATGGGAGATTTCCCGCCCCATATAGAACTTACCGATCCCATCGCGGCTGCCGGATTTGTACTCGTAAAACTCGTTCTCAACAGCCTCGGCGGCTTGATCCGCGGAGCACGCCGTCGCTGTCGCAAACGCTAAGACAAGAAAAGTGAGTCTGTTGATAAGCTTCATCGGGGCAACCTCATAGATAATGTTTTAATACGCAGGTGCCGCCGCTATCGGCTCATTTTTTGGTATCTAGAGAGCGTCCTTCTCATCAGTTAAGCTGATCCTCATGACCAAAAGAACCAACCCTCTGGACCGCTTCGCCAAGCACCTCAAGCTAGGAAAACTCGAGTGGATCGGGCTGCGTTCAGCGCGTAAAGCGCCCCTGACGGAAGTTGACTCGGTACTGGCCATCGCGAGCCGAGGGTTAGACGGCGACCATCGTGTGGACAAGACACCCGGCTCAGGCAGACAGGTCACTCTCATTTCACGAGAATTTATAGAGCAAACTGAACACTTTCTGGGGACAGGCGCCATCGATCCCGCCACTCTTCGCCGAAACCTGGTGGTCTCAGGTATCAACCTGCACGCTTTACGTCATCAGCGTTTTGCTATCGGAGACGCGCTGTTTGAAGCCAGCGCACTCTGCCATCCGTGCTCGCGGATGGAGATGGCCTTGGGCAAAGGGGGTGTGGCCGCGATGCTGGGACATGGCGGGCTGTGCTGCAAGATTCTCAAAGGGGGTGTCATAACGCTGGGTGATGAAGTCCGCGTTGAGGTCCCCGCGACAACTCATGACATGTTTGCCGAGCAGGACTAAGCAACCCCGCAGCTAGCGATCGTCTGGATTACAGCGGCTCAGTCAGAATTCCCAGCATGGTTCTGATGCCATCCCGGTAGTTACCCAAGCGGAGGTTTTCGTTCGGGCTGTGCTGATTGTTGTCACGATTAACCGTTGGCACCGTTACTGCGGGAATACCCAAGGTGTTCACAAACGGCGAGATGGGAATCGACCCACCGCTCATGCGGATTTGAATAGGGTCTTCTTCAAAGGCCCGCTGAAGCGCGCTGCGCAGCCAACGGCCCACATCCGAATCGAAGTCCGTGCGAAAAGACTGATAGGAATTCTCGTAGGTAAATGTAGCGACCTTCGCATGAGCCATGCGCATCGCCTTATCCGGCATTTGATCTGTTACGTAAAAACCCTGCGCGCTTACGTGTTGCTTCACAAGATCGATAAGTCGCTCGGGGTCAGACTCGAGCACCAATCGAACATCGATCTCTGCCCTCGCCCAACCGGGCACAATGGTGCGAACCTTGTCGTCGATCCACCCGGACTGCATACCCCGGATGTTCAGCGATGGGTATTGAATCGCTTCTTGATAGTTCTTCCCAACCTTATCTATAGAACCCAACTGCAGGCGGTCTTTGATCTCCTCCTCGTTGTCGGGCACTGCGCGAAGTATCTCTTTTGTAGCGTCGTCGATACTTATGCCATCGTAAAACCCCGGGATAGTCACTCGACCATCGCTGTCCTTCATTGACGCGAGAAGCTGCGCAAGACGGAGTGCGGGGTTGGGTGCGTAGTTGCCAAAGTGCCCACTGTGCTGCGGCACTACAGGTCCGTAGGTTGTGAGCGTGATGGTAGCGATACCTCGGGCACCAAAGGTGAGCGTGGGACGGTTAGTGATGTGCCTGGGGCCATCAAAGATAATCAGCATGTCCGCAGCCAGCAGCTCTCGATTGTCAGTTACTGCTTTAGGAAGATTGGGGGAGCCGAGTTCCTCCTCGTAATCCATGATGACCTTGATATTAAAGTTTGGCTCCATGCGCATGTCGGCCATTGCATCAAGGGAAGCAAGAAACATCGCTACGGGGCCCTTTGCATCAGAAGCCGAACGGGCGAAAACGCGCATCTCTTCATCGTAGTTCTCGATTGCCGACCAGGGGATTTGCTCCCAATCACCTGTGGCGTTCCGTTGCTTCAGCGCCGGCGTATAGGGGCTAGCCTGAAACCAACGGCCCGGATCGACGGGTTGTCCGTCTATCTGCAGATAGATCAGTACTGTTTTCTCCGCGGCCGCATGTTGGCGAGTGGCCAGTAACAGTGGAGCCTCAGCAGTCGCAATGCGCTGGGTATCAAAACCGCGCTGCGCAAACGCCGACTCGGTCCAAACTACGTTAGCCTCAACATCATCAGGATTGTTCGCGTCATTAGGAATGCTGAGAATTTCTCGAAGTAATGGAAAAGAAGAGTGGGCATACTCCTCTGCCAGAACGTCCAGGGCCTTGGCATCGGGTAAAGGCGTCTCTGAGGTCTTCGCCTCCAGTGAGAGCAGCGTAGTCGCTAGTAATAGCCCGCGGACGAGTGTGCGAAGTGAAGCTTTCATATCGAAGTTTCCCCATTGGATAAGCCTCAATAATACACTGCAAGAAAAGCCGGCTCCTCGCGCGCAATAGCTCTGGAGAGATGGTCAAAGAAACCCTATAATCGCTGCCCCCTCGGGCCCATAGCTCAGTTGGTTAGAGCAGTCGACTCATAATCGATTGGTCGTAGGTTCAAGTCCTACTGGGCCCACCATTTAAATCAATTAAATCAATAGTTTACACATATATATCTTTGCTGCCTGTCCCTTACACATTAACAGGTACAGTAGAGGTAACAGTTGTGGCTACATTTGTTCGCGTCGGCACCAAAACCAAGGCAGTTATTCGTAAGCAAGGATTCCCCAACCAAGCTCGAACTTTCCAAAAACGATCTGATGCTCAAGCCTGGGCGAGAAAGGTCGAGTCTGACAT
>NZ_CBFIIF010000061.1:0-3226 GCF_965662665.1 Congregibacter sp.
CCTCCTCTACGGCCTTCCAGGATTCTCCCGGTGCCGTAAGGCCGCTGTGGTCAATCGCCATGTACTCGGTGATCGTGAAGCAGTCGTGAGTCTCCAGGCCATCCACATCCGTCACCGCAGCAAAGCCGCCGCGGTGAAGAGCGTCGGTCAGCGCACCCGCAGCATGGGGAAAGAGCAGCGGCTGTCCGGCACTCATGGAGAGCTTTTGCTCCAGTAACAATGGCGCGCTGCGATGGCCCCAGCCCTTGATGCGAGGCAGGTCCATAAGACTCATACCTTTACGCTTGGCATACTCCGCGGCGGCACGCTCACCCGCGAGTACAACGCAGGCAGCACCATCGGTGATCTGGCCACAGTCGAGCTTGCGAACCCGGCCTTCGACTACGGGATTGAGTTTGTCGTCCTCTCGAAAACAGCCCTGGGGAAACTCCCAGCTGCGACTTTGCGCCGTAGGGTTACTGCGCGCGTTGCCGAAGTTGATTTCGGCAATGCGCGCCAGATGTTCATGTTTAAGGCCATGACGCTCATCGTATTCTCGGCTAATACGATCAAACATGTAGGGCCAGGGGAAGTCTGCGTCCTGCGCTTCCTGCCCCTGCCACGCAGCGGCACCCAGATAGTCAGCGCCCGTTTGCCCGTCGACGTTGCGCATGAGTTCCAGCCCCAGCACGCAGGCCGTGTCGTAGTGTCCTGACTCGATATCGCGCATGGCGCCTAGCATCGCCATGGAACCCGATGCGCAGGCCGCCTCATGACGGGAGGTCGGCATACCCGCCATTTCAGGATACACCTGCGCGAAAAAACCGCCGAGGAGTCCCTGCCTGCAAAACAGATCGGCGACGAAATTGCCCACGTGCCCTACTTCGATCTGCGCGGGCTCGATATCGGCATCTGCGATAGCGCTTTCCAGCACCTCACGAAACATCGCGTAAATGTCGAGACCTTCGCGGTGCCAGTTGCGAGCGAAATCGGTTTGCGACCCACCCAGAATGTACACATCAGTCATGCTGTTTCTCCATCGTGTTCGCGGGCCTGTACCTGATCGCGCAAAACATTGCGCATTACCTTGCCCAGGGGATTGCGCGGCAATTCATCAAAAATTTCCAGACGCTCGGGAAGCTTGAAGCGCGCCACGCCTTTGTCGCGCAGATGCTCGCGCAGCGCTTCGAGCGTCGGCGCCTCGACGTTCTCCAAGGGCACCACACAGGCACAGACTTTCTCGCCCAGATCGGCATCGGCATAGGCACAGACCGCAGCTTCGGCCAGTCCCAGGGCGCCCTCCAGAAGACTGTCCAGTTCACTGGGCGACAGCTTAATGCCACCTCGGTTTATGATGTCTTTGCAGCGCCCAACAATGCGGTAATGCGTTGGCTGCTCCGGGCAGATCTCTAAAAGATCGCCGCTGCGAAAGTATCCGTCCTCAGTAAACACGCCTTCGCCATCATGGTTCAGGTAGCCGTCGAACACTCCGGGGCCCGTTACGGTGAGCTCGCCGGCAACGCCGGGCTCCTCGATCACATCCCCTGTGTCGGGGTCATTCAGTCGCGTGAGAATGGCGCCCTCAGCGTAGCTTTGAAAATCGACTCCCGCCGCACCAAGGCGAGGGAAGAGCGTTGCGCGATGTTCCGGTGACGGCGAATTTTCGGGCGTTCCGATAAGCGCGATACCCTCGTTGGAGCCATAGAAATTAATGATGGATTTGCCGAAGCGCGACTCAAAGGTCTCGATCATCGCCGCTGACAGAGGCACGGAACCGGAGCCGATGACGCGCAGTGCAGAGTAGTCAAACTGCTCCCACATTTCGGGCTGCTGTGCGAGACGGTTCAGCAACGGCGGTGGGGCAAGAGTGTAGTTAATGCGCTCATCCTGCAGCTGCTTCAGGTACAGAGGAATATCCAGCGGGTGGTGCTGTACCAAGGTGCAGTTGTGTAGGGCAGACGGAAAAAGAATACCGCCCAAAGACGCCATGTTAATCATGGGAAACGGCGACAGGAAACGCTCGCCGTCACTAAACTGGCCCGCGTAGCTGGTGAGACGCCCCTGGGCCAGCCACATATTGTGCGAGCGCGGCACGGCTTTGGGCGTACCCGTCGTGCCTGATGTCCAGGCGACGGTCAGCGTGGCATTTGCGTCGCTAGCCCAATCTCCGGCGGTGTCATCGTTCAGGCCGGCAAAGACATCCAAATCGTCCGCTATGTCCCAAACCTGTTCACTGTCGAATACCTCCCGCCCCTGCTGTGCGAGTTTGGCGCCGCGTAGATCTGTGACCGTGATCAGCGCTGTCGGAGTCAGCTCGTCTCGAAAGTGCGTCAGTTCGTGGGTGCCGTACTGCACAGCGGTAGGTGAAATCACAGCCCCAAGTTTGCTCAAAGCGTAGTAGAGAACAATCAACTCGCTGGTATTGGGCAATTGCAGAATGACTCTGTCCCTGGCTTTCACCCCCCGCGATGCAAGCTCACGGGCGCAAGCGCTGCTGGCGCTGTCCAACTCCGCCACGGAGAGTCGCCTGGGCGCCTGACCGGTAAGCTCAGCTTTGTTATCCGGATCTACCACGGCCTCGCGATCTGGCGTCGCCGCCGCATTGCGCGCGAGGAGATCGTGCAGTGTGTCAGTGCCCCACAGGCCTGCTTCCGTCAGACGGGCTATTCTCGCGTCGCTGCTGCGCATATTCATAGCTCACAGGCCTCCCGATATTCACGTTCCAATCGTTCCACAATGGCTGAGATGGGCAGGATGTCATTAACGGATCCCGCGCCCTGCCCCGCCGCCCAAACATCGCGCCAGCGTTTCACGTCGCCCGCCGACTTAATAATGTCGATATCACCGGCTTGAGGCATGTTGTCGGGATCATATCCCGCCTGCTCGAGGCTGGCCCGCAGCCAGTTGGCCTTGACCCCGGTTAGCGCGTCTGAGCAGACGATATCGTTACCGCTGGCATCCACCACCATCTGCTTGTATTCGATCTCCGCCATACTCTCCTTAGATGCAATAAAGCGTGTACCCATGTAGGCATAGTCGGCCCCCAGTATCTCGGCTGCGCGAACCGCACGTCCGGTGCTGATACCACCACCGAGCACAAGAATTCCATCAAAGTGCTGTCTCAGCTCCTGCACGAACGCGAAGCCTGATTGCTGCCCTGTGTGACCACCGGCTCCGGCGGCCACCAGAACTAATCCATCCACCCCGGCCGCAACGGCTTTAGCGGCGAATCGCAAATCGATCACGT
>NZ_CBFIIF010000062.1:0-377 GCF_965662665.1 Congregibacter sp.
CCGCGCAACTTCTGGACTGGGAGCGTGATCATCGTTTTTGTGGTCGCTGTGGCCAGCCTATGCAGGCTGCCGATGGTGAACGAGCAATGGCCTGCGGCCCCTGCAAGACGACGCTTTACCCTAGAATTTCGCCCTGTGTGATCGTGCTAATTACTCGGGGTGATGAGATGTTACTAGCGCGCAACGCCCGTTTTCCGCGGCCCATGTATAGCTCGCTGGCGGGCTTTATAGAGGCGGGTGAGAGCGCCGAAGATACGCTGCGGCGCGAAGTACGCGAAGAAGTGGGGGTCGAAGTGGGCGAGATACAATACTTCGGTTCACAGTCCTGGCCGGTCCCCACTCAATTGATGCTGGGGTATTTCGCCGAATACGCCGGT
>NZ_CBFIIF010000062.1:387-2486 GCF_965662665.1 Congregibacter sp.
GAGGTTATCCCTGACCAAGATGAAATTTCCGAAGCCAACTGGTACCACGGGGAAAATCTTCCCCCGGTACCGCCGCCGTCATCAATAGCCGGCCAACTCATTCAATACCATTGTCGCAGAACGCAGAGACGCTAAACCGTCGGTTCTCACACTCTTAGGAAGCTCTATGGAATTTCTCTCTGAATACGGACTCTTTTTAGCGCAGGCGATCACCATCGTCGTGTCCGTGGGTCTCATCGTGTTATTGGTCACCGCTGTCTCTCAGCGCCATCGGGGAGAGAGTGGTGGTCATATCGAAGTACACAAGCTGAATGACCGCTACAAAGAGCTGCAGGAAACGCTGCGCGATGCGACGCTCGATCCCGCGTTACGAAAGGAGTCACACAAGGCTGAAAAGAAAGCGGATAAGAAGAAAGCCAAAGAGGAGGCTAAGGCCGCAAAACAGCGCGTTAAAGAAGGTAAGGAAGACAGCGCTGAGCAGCCGCGTCTCTACGTGCTGGATTTTGATGGCGATATTCGTGCATCGGCGGTGCAGCAATTACGGGAGGAGGTCTCGACGCTATTGGCCGAGCTTCGCGAGAGTGATGAGGTTTTGCTCCGTCTGGAAAGTGGCGGCGGCATGGTGCATAGCTATGGGCTTGCTTCGAGCCAACTTCAGCGCATTCGCGACAAGGGGGTCAATCTCACGGTAGCTGTCGATAAGGTCGCAGCCAGTGGCGGTTATATGATGGCCTGCGTCGCAAACCATATCATTGCGGCTCCCTTTGCAATCATTGGTTCCATTGGTGTGATCGCACAGCTTCCCAACTTTCACCGCGTTTTGAAGAAAAACGACATTGACTTCGAAGTACTCACCGCAGGAGAGTACAAGCGAACCCTAACAGTGTTCGGCGAGAATACTGATAAAGGCCGCGATAAGTTCAAAGATGAGCTGGAGGACACCCATATACTCTTCAAGCGATTTGTTAAAGAGAATCGTGAAGTTGTTGATATTGATAAAGTTGCTACGGGAGAGACATGGTTTGGGCAACGCGCCAAGGATGTCAATTTGGTGGATAGCCTGCAAACTTCCGATGAGTATATTCAAGATAAACTAGCCACGCACGGCGTCTATGAGTTGAGCTACGTCCCGCGCAAGAACTGGCAGCAGAAATTGGGTATTGCCGCAGAGAGCGCCTTGGAACGTAGTTTTCTAAAGCTCTGGCAGGCGGCGCTCACACGACCCAGGCAGTGATAGGCGGCTAAATGAACGTACGGGGAACTGAAGCAAAACAGAACATTACGCCACGGCAGCTGATCACTCGGCTTGTCGTGTACTACGGATGCTTACTGGCCATCATCACCGCGCTGCTGCTTGCGCATTCGGATTCCCTGCAGTACCTACCGTTTGGCGGCAACGACGCCCACGATCGTAAGGACTTTGAGGTGACCGAGACCTCAATCCGTATGCCTCGGGAGTTGCTGGAGACGGGGATGGCAACAAGGGACGTAACGCCAGAAATGTTCTTCTTGTCGATACTGTTTCTAACAGGCACGCTGATAACGACTGTCCTGGTCATGATTCCGGTCACCTGGACATACGCAGCGACCCGCTATGAGGCGGGACCCTCCAAGGTATTCGTCCGCGCGCTGGTCCTCTTGCCCATCGCAGCAACGGCCGTGGTCTTATTGATACAGGACAGCCTTGCCTTAGCGTTCGGACTCGCGGCACTGGTCGCAGCCGTACGTTACCGCGTCAGTTTACCTGAGGCTATTGATGGCATTTGTATTTTTGTCGCGATTTGTGTTGGCCTGGCAGCCGGCGTGGGCTTTATGGGCGTTGCGCTGATAATGACGCTGGTGTTTACGCTGACTAATGCCGTTCTATGGCAGCTTGACTACGGCCGCAATCCCCTCGACGACGCGCGCCAGGATGTGGCAGCCGCAAAGCTGGCCGCAAAGTTGCGGGACTGATGCTAGGCCTCATCTAACATTTAGCGCGACGACTCAGGGTCCTCACAGAGCTTGCGCTGGAGCATCGCTCGATTCGCCAGCGCGTCCTGATCCTCAGCATCTGCCAGGATAGCCGCGCTTACGTCGTTCTGCGGCGTCAGGCAGGG
>NZ_CBFIIF010000062.1:2496-2796 GCF_965662665.1 Congregibacter sp.
ATGCACCAAGCCCCACGATCACCAGCGCAGACAAGGCGCGCAACGACCGGTTCATGATGCCTCGTCGCCAGGCTTCAGCGCCTCGCAAGCCTGATGCTGGGTAAGAAACACCTGGCCGGACAAATGTTTCAAAAAGTCGGTGCGTTCGAGGGCATCCATCACAGGGCCTTTAACCTCACTGAGATGAAGCATTATCCCCTGTTCTTTCAGACGCAGGGTCACGGCCTCCAGAGCCTCCATAGCGCTCAGATCGATAGCGTTCACGGCCGTACATTGAAGCACGATGTGCGCGAGTCTATC